>JBJTBB010000484.1:0-6620 GCA_046091125.1 Planctomycetaceae bacterium | reverse complement strand
CCCAGGCGCCGCGGGCAAAGAGACGCGTCTTGTGAATCTTGCCGGCCATCGTGGCCCGACGAGCGCCGGCCCGACGGAAAAAGGCGATGGCGTGGCCGATCTCCGCAAGCCCCACGTCGCCGAAGACGTCGGCGAGCGGCTCGAGGGCCTGATCGGCATGCCCGCGGATCGCGAGCACGGCCGTCCGGGCTCCATGGCGTCGGATCGCCTCCGCCACCGCGACCGGATATCGACCCCATCCCGCGAGAATCCCGATCGTCTCTCCCTCGAGGGACAGTGAAACGGCCGGCTCCATCATCCTCTCGACCCTCCGCGCCTTCCTCTCCAGGTTTGCACCACTGCGATCATGAGCGAGGTGAGTGCGAGCGTGATCATGTCAGGCCGCTTCCGGTCCGGCCCGACGCGCTTGGTTCCCATCGGCGGCGATCGCGTCGACACGCGCGGTCAGGCGGCGCAATGCCTTCCGCATTTCGGGCAACTTGCTGATCGTGGCCAACTGCAGCTTGCGTTCTCGCAGGTCGATCGCCGGCTCACCGAGCACCGTGACCCCGGCCTGAACGTCGTTGGACACGCCCGATCTCGCACCGAGAACCGCGCGATCCCCGATATGGACGTGGTCTCGCACACCGCACTGGCCGGCCATCACGACCCAGTCGCCGGTGGTCGTACTTCCCGCGACGCCCACCTGCGAGCAGATCATGTTGTGACGGCCGATGCGGCAGTTGTGCGCGATCATCACGAGGTTGTCGATCTTTGTGCCATCGCCGATGGACGTCGGCCCGTACGTTCCACGATCGATCGTCGTACCCGCCCCGACCTCGACATCCTCTCCGAGCTCCACCCAACCAAGCTGGGCCGACAGCTGGTAGCGTCCGTCGACCGGCTTGTAACCGAACCCGTGCGCACCCAACACGGCCCCCGCATGAACGGTGCAGCCTCTCCCGACGACCGTCCGCTCGTAGAGAACGGCATTGGCATGGATGATCGCCCCGGCACCGATACGACACCCTCGGCCGATCCGCGCTCCAGAATGGATCGTCGCCCCGTCGCCGATGATCGTTTCCGCCCCGACGGTGGCGAAGGGATGAACGTCGACACCGCTGCCGATCGACGCACTCGGATCGATCGACGCCGATTCGCTCACCCCCGTGCGACGCTCGTCCTGCGGCGGTCGAAACACTCCGATCACCACCACGAAGGAGGCGTGCACGTCGTCGACCTCGAGAGACGGCCGGTCGACCCTGCCCGTGCCGCGGGGCACGATGACCGCCGCGGCTCGGCTGCGTGCCAGCAGGGGCAACTTGTCGGCAGAGTCGACGAGGGTGACGTCATCGGGGCCAGCCGTTTCCAGCGTGGCAGCTCCGGCCACGAGCCGGCCGTCATCCCCGTGCACCTCGCCACCAACGAGGGCTGCGAGGCGACTGAGCGTGTGACCGTTCTCCGCCATACCCCTGTGCATACGCGTGTGCTCCTTCACGAGCATCCGTGACGGCCTTCGACCGAGCGAGTCGCTGCCCGCAAGGATCCAATTCGAGAGGGGAAAGTAGGGATCTTGAGCATGCCGTGCAAGGCGGGTTGCGACGGGTGAATCCTCCGATTTCAGGACCCTGGCAGGACGGATTCAACCCGCCCGCCATCCGGCGTATTCTCCGGCCATGCTGAGCCTCGCCTCCAACACCGCTCCCCGCTGGCTCGAGCACGTCGACGGATCCCTCGAGGAGATCCTGATCGATCACGCCCACTGCGAGAAGAAGGCGGCTGGGACGGCGATGAACCTGCTGTTCGCCTACGTGGATCGCACGGAGTTGGCCAGGGAGATGACGGCCATCGTTGAGGAGGAACTGGCCCACTTCAACCTGGTGCTCGACCTTCTCGACCGCCGTGGCATCCCTTTCCGCAGGCTCGTGCCCGGAATGTATGGACGCAGGCTCAATGACCTCGTGCGAAAGCAGGAACCCTGGAAGGCCGTCGACAGGCTGATCGTGGCGGGACTGATCGAGGCCCGCAGCTGCGAGCGTTTCGATCTGCTCCGCAGGCACATGGCGGATGGGCCATCGGCCGACCCCGAACTGGCCGCCTTCTACGGAGGACTCTTCGAATCGGAGGCGCGGCACCACTCCACGTACATTCGTTTGGCGAAGCTGTTCGCGGACGAGGATGCCGTTCATCGACGGCTCGAAGAACTTGCCGCCGCCGAAGCGACGATCATCGACGAGGGAGATCCGCTCCCCCGGATGCACAGCTGACTCGAGAGACGCCCCTCTCACACGGTCGGGCGATCGACTTCGACGACACAGATCTGGTTGTGCCATCCATGCTCGGATGGCAGCCGCCGCATGAAGGCTATCCGCCGTCCATCCGGCGAAAACACGCAGGCCTCGGGTCTCGGCGGCGCATCCGTGCGCAATCGCGTGAGTGGGCGGCCTTCACCCGTTTCGCAATCGACCGCCGTCACAAGGTCCCCGATCACGCAGGCGATGCACTATCCATCAGGCGACCAGGTGAAGCTGCTCTCGATGCCGATCGGTCCGTGGGTCATCTGCACCGGTTCGCCTCCCCGGGGGCTGACGGTGAAGATCTGCACGATCCCGACGTCGTCTCTCGCAAGAAAGGCGATGCGCGAGCCATCTGGGCTGGATCGCAGCCAGTGACGGGGGCCCTGGATACCGGGATGGAGTCGATGTCCGGTGCGTGTCAGACGGCGCTGCGCGACCGTGGACGGCGGGGCCGGCCGGGTCGTGGGGGTGCCACAGAGCGGACGCTCCCCTGCTTGGAAGAGCGACGAAGGATCCTCGGGCAGGTCCACGATGAAGACTTCGGCGATCACCCCGCCCCCATGCACTCTCACCAGACCCTGGAAGGCGAGGGCGTACCTTTGCCACGTGCCATCGGACCGCCTGTAGCCGTTGTCACCGATCCAGCCCTCCTCGTACGCCCGTTCGATCGCATCACCTTCCGCCAATGGGTTGTCCTCGAGCATCGTTACGACCACGCTCGCCGCCGTTCCATCTCGGTTCCTCGAATGGGTGCGGGGCACCCTGACAGGTCGATCGCAGACGCTGACCCCGACGCATCGAAGATTGCCTTCGGAGGTTCCACCTTCGCCGCGCGCGTCGAGGACCGCATCCTCGTAGGTAAAACTCACGAGTCGCCCATCGCTGCTGAAGACATGCACATGGCTGCCGCCTCTCAGCGCACCAGGCGTGAATGGTGGCACGATGTCCCGGGCGTCGAGTGGTTCGACGACGCCCGGTCGCGATGCGCGAACGATCACGCCGCGTCGATGGGAAGGCCCATAGGACCACTCCGCCGTCGGCACCGTGGGTCCGAGAATAAAAACCACGCGATCATCGACCGGACTCGTCGTGACCACGCCGCAGCAGGCCCCGTCGCGGGATTCGTAGAGTGTCTCGACACGACCCGAATCGACCTCCACCCTCTCGATCCGGGTACCGTCGAAGACGGCCCCGTCCGCGCCGCTCCTCGTGTCGTACACGACCCATCGGCCATCCAGGGTCCATACGGAGCTGTTGGTCAGCATGTGCCCATGGGGCCTGAGGGTCACCTGCCGCTCCCCTTCACCGACAGGCTTCCCGGCGTTGAGGGTGTCTTTGTGCACTATTTTTTCAGCCCTTTTGGTTATTTGCGGGTGACCGAACCCATTAGTAGCATCGTTTGGGTGGCCGGCAGTCCGCCACAATTCCGGGCACGACTCACCGTCGAGCCGTGCCCGGACGTTCTCCAAGCCTCAACATTTTTGGAAATCTTCAGAGAATCCAATGCGCTGCATCCGTCGAACGGTCGTCGTCTGCCTGGTGATCGCCTCCTTCTCATCGGGCAATGTCATCGCCTGCCATGGCTTTCGCTCACGCCGCGTGCACGCGTGCCACGTCATGCGGATGGAGTCTTCCTGCCCTCCCGCCTGCCGTAGGGCAGTCGATTCGGAGCCGGACTGCTGTGAGCCGCTCACCGTGATCGCCACTGACCAGATCGGCGAAACGTCCGAATCGGCCATGACGGAGCAGGCGGGATCGTCAGTTCCGCAGGCACCCCAGTCGAAAACGATCGAGGCCCCTCCGGAACAACCGGCCGAGCCAATGCCACCGTCGTCCGTGACGATCCGGCCCCTGCCCCCGGCACGGCAAGCTCCCGTGGTCGAGCCGCCGAAACCCGCAGAAGAAGCCCCGGTCGTTCCCGCACCGACGACTGAACTGCCGGAAGAGCCGATTCTGCCCAAGACGGTGGTGCCAGAGCCAAAGCCAATGCCCGCGGAGGAGCCGGAGGAGCCTGCCAAACCAGCCCGTCCCGCAAAGCCGGCAGACGAGCCCACGAAGCCGAAGGATGACGACGATCTCTTCGACGAACCAAAGCCGTCGCGGCCGGCACCGAAGGATCCGAAGCCGTCCCACGACTTCGATGACCTCTTTGGGGACTCGAAATCTGCATCGCCTTCGAAGCAGCCCACCGAACCCGACTCCGAGGAGGCATCGGAGCCTGCTGCTCCGCAGGAGTCGGCGCCCGAGCCCAAGACCGAGGAACCAGGCGAGTCGGAAGCGGACCCTTTCTCGATCCTGCCCACTCCCGATGAGCCGGTTCGCCTATGGGTCGACGACACCGGATCGTTCGAGGTCACCGGCCGATTGGTGTCGATCAGCCCGACCGCCGCTCGGATCCTCAAGTCGAATGGCCGCCACACGACGGTTCCATTCGAGCGATTGAGCGAACACGACCAGTTCTACGTCGAGGCGACCGCAATGCGAATCGCCGGAACGACAGCCCCACCGGCGGATCGGACGGCCGGGTTGTGATCGACATCCGATGAACCCCGTGGTCCTCGACCCGGGGTGACGGTTCGATCCAGGCAGACGCGCGATTCAGGCTTCGTCGAGGACGGCGACGGACTCGAACGTCTTTCCCTCGAGCAGTTCGAGCGAGGCTCCGCCACCGGTGGACACGTGGCTGACCTTTTCGGCGAAGCCCAACTGCTCCACCGCCGCAGCCGAGTCGCCTCCACCGATGATGGTGATGGCTCCGCTTGAGGTGGCCGCGGCGACGGCTTCGGCAACTGCCTGCGTGCCTTGATCGAACGGAGGCATCTCGAAGACGCCCATCGGGCCATTCCAGACGACCGTGCCGGCAGCGCGGATGATCGCCCCGTACCGTCGGGCCGTCGCGGGGCCGTTGTCGAGACCCTCGAAGCCCTCGGGACTCTTCCCCGCCGGCACGACCAGACGCTTTGCGTCGGATGAGAACGCATCCGCGCAGTGCGTATCGACCGGTAGCGCCAGCTTGTTTCCGCCTTTCGCTAGCAACTCGCGCGCGAGCTCAACCTTGTCCGACTCGACGAGCGAGTTGCCGGTGCATCCACCGCTCGCCAGGGAGAAGGTGTAGCCCAAGGCTCCGCCGATGAGAACGAGGTCGCAGATCGAGAGCAGATTCGTGATGACGTCGATCTTGTCGGATACCTTCTTGCCGCCCAGGATCGCCACAAACGGTCGCCTTGGAGCGTGGATGGCGTCGGCGAGGTAGGCGATCTCCTTCTCCACGAGGAAACCGGTCACGACCGGCTTGCCGGCTCGCTTCATCGCCACCGGCACCGCGTGCATGCTGGCTTCCGTGCGATGGCAGGTGCCGAAGGCGTCGTTCACGTAGACGTCGGCCAGCGAGGCGATCCCCTCGACGTACGCCGGATCATCCCCCTTCTTCTCTCCCTTGTTGAAACGCACGTTCTCGAGCACCAGAACCCCCCCATCCCGGAGCGCGGCCGCCTTCGCCCGCGAGTCGGATCCCCCTGTGTCGGAGGAGAGCTCCACGGGACGGCCGAGCAATTCGGCAAGGCGCTTCGCGACGGGCCCGAGCGAAAAGTCCTGCTCAAAACCCTTTCCAGACGGCCGCCCCAGATGTGACATCAGGACCGCCCTGCCTCCCCGGTCCAGGATCGACCGGATCGTCGGCAGTGCCATGCGGATGCGGCGATCGTCCGTAATGACACCGTTGTCGTCCTGGGGAACGTTGAAATCCACCCGCACGAGGACGGTCTTCTTTCCGGGATCGATGGCGGCGATGGTCTTCTTGGGCATCGTGAGCTCCGTGCGTGTGATGCGATGGACAGGATACGGATTCGTGCTCCGGGACTGCGTCAGACGTCGAGATTTTTCACGTCCAGTGCGTGTCGCTCGATGAACTCCCGCCGAGGTTCGACCTTCTCCCCCATCAGCACCCGAAAGAGGTCGTCCGCCGCAGCTGCATCGGTCATCGTGACCCTCAGCAAGGTGCGGTTGGCGGGATCGAGCGTCGTGTCGCGGAGCTCCTCCGCATTCATCTCACCGAGCCCCTTGAAGCGGGTGATCGAGAGCCCCTTTTCGCCCGCGCGACGAACGGCCGCCAAGAGACCCCTGAGATCATCCAGGCCGATGGCATTCTCTCCTCGGCGGAGCGTGTAGCGAGGCTCTTCCGTGCCGGTCCGATCCTGTGGCAGCAGGCTCTCGATGTCGAAGCCCATCGCCTCGAGCTCCTTGAGTCCGGCGTTGATGCTGCGCACCTCGTGCAACTCGACCACGACGAGCTGCTCACTACCATCCGCCGTCCTTCCGGTCGGGGCGGGCTGGCCGGGGGAGGCG
>JBJTBB010000483.1:0-4401 GCA_046091125.1 Planctomycetaceae bacterium | reverse complement strand
GCCCGAACATTCTGGGATTGAAGGCACCGCTGACGACGTGGATGGAGTCCCGAATTTCCTCGGCCGACAGCCGCCGCATGTCGAATCGCCAGAAGGAATCATTGAGTGGATCCTGAACGAGCGGCTCCGGTCGGCCGGTCGATGCGGAACGGTAGGCGTCCGAGAGCAGGATCAATTTGTGGATGGGCTTGAGACGCCAGCCGTGCTCGATGAACTCCGCGGCCAGCCAGTCGAGCAACTCCGGGTGAGTTGGCGGATCGCCGGCGAGGCCAAAATTGCTCGGGCTACGAACCAGCCCCCGGCCGAAATGATGCTGCCAGATCCGATTGACCATCACCCTCGCGGTGAGGGGATTGTCTTCCGAGGCGATCCAACGTGCGATCGCCGTCCTTCGGCCGGTCGTCCTCGCGTCCGCCGGTGGCTCGGGAATCACCGGTGGATCCGCACCGAGGATCTTCGGGAATGCGGGCTCGACGAGGTTCTCGGGCCGTGGTTCCGCGTGTGGATTCCCGCGGTAGAGGACGAATGTATCTGGAGCCTTGCGGCCATGCTCGCTGACCACGAGTGCCTTTTCCACCGGCACGCTCTCACGTTTGAGCTTATCGAGAGCCTTGACCGACTCGTCATAGAGCCGCTTGCCCTCCGTCCCGAGGATGCGTTGGCCGTGCTGCCGAATCGCGTCGACGAGATTGAATTCCTTCGAAGCGACCGGCGTGGCCGTCAGCGATCGCGAGGGAACACCCGGCCCGCTCCAGAGCACCGTAAGCCCCTTGCCGTGAAGCCCCTGGAAATAGTCGAGACGAATCGGCAGGCGCCCCTCGCGAAGCATCAATCGGGCACTTTGGGGACTGCCCGTCCCATGGATGCCGTCATGGTCGAGAACCTGACGACCATCGATCGAGAGCCGACTGCCGTCGTCGGAATCGAGGATGAATTCGTATTCGCCGTCATCCGGAACCTTGAGCAATCCCTCGAACACGTAGCCGAAATTGTCGGGTCGGATCGAAGGGGCGACCGTGATGTCAAACAGATTCGAACGGACGGGCCCCGAATCCTCCGGCTTGAGGTCATCGAATTTCGGAAGCACCTGCCACGCGTCGCGGTAGAAGCGGAACGTCAGGTCGTCGATGTCGCCTCCCGTGACCGCCGACTCTCGCTCGAACGCTTCACGGAAACGCCTCTCGATCGTGCCAACCTCGCGCTGGGCCTCGTCACGACGTCGCTGAAGGTCGGCGAGCTTCGAATCGTAGTCGGCACGAGCGGCTGGATCCGTGAAGATCGGCCGCTCGATCTGGTCGCCGCCGTTGCCCATCGGCGTCACGTTGTGGAAGAAGGAGAGCAGAGCGTAGTAATCGCGCTGCGAGAGTGGATCGATCTTGTGGTCGTGACAGCGGGCACAATTGATCGTCAGGCCGAGAAAGGTCTGACCCGCGGTTGCCACGATGTCGTCGAGGCCATCGAATTTTGCCAGCAGCCGGTCGGCGGGTTCGTCATCCCAGAGTCCGAGACGGTAGAAGCCGGTGGCGATGAGGGCGTCGTTGGAAGCCGGGGACAGTTCATCGCCGGCAAGCTGCTCGACGATGAATTGATCGTAGGGTTTGTCGTCATTGAGTGACCGGATGACGTAGTCCCGGTATCGCCAAGCATGGGGCTTGTCGCCGTCCCTTTCGAACGAATTCGTGTCGGCATAACGCACGAGGTCCAACCAGTGCCTGGCCCATTTCTCTCCGTAATACGGGGAGGCGAGAAGTCGATCGACGACCCGTTCCCACGCGTCGTTCGAGTCGTCGGCGAAGTAGTCTTGAGTCTCCTGCTCGCTCGGTGGCAGGCCGGTCAGGCCGTAGGTGACCCGTCGCAGGAGTGCGGCCCGCTCGGCGGGCGGAGGCGGAGTCAGGCCCCTGCGGGCGAGGCCGTCTCGGATGAATGAGTCGATCGGATGCGCGATGCCCGCGACGGCTGGGGGAACGACTCGGGTGATCGGCTGAAAGGCCCAGTGCCCCTTCCACTCGGCACCTGCATCGATCCAGGATTCGATGGCCGCGATCTCGGACTCCGTGAGCCGAGGCCCCTCGGGGGGCATCTGAATGTCGGGGTCGGACGATGTGAGTCGTGCGACGATCTGGCTCGCTTTCGATTGTCCCGGAACGATCGCCCGTTCGCCACTTGCGAGTTTGCCGGTGGCGATCGCACGATCATCAAGGCGAAGACCAGCCTCCTGCGTTTCCGGCCCGTGGCAGGCGAGGCATCGTTTCGCGAGCAGTGGCTGGATGTCCCTCGAGAAATCGGTGGACTCCGCGAGCGCGGCGAGCCACGGCAGGCACGAGAGCACCGTCGTCAAGACGACGCGGTGACGCATTGGCACTGTCCCCTGCAATCCAGCGGCGCATCCATTCATGCGATCAATCCGACGAACGAACCAGTATTCTAAGTGCCGTTTACAAAAAGTCCATTCTCTGTACTCTGCAAAGAAACGAGCGGTGATGACCACGTCTCGGAATCGTATCGAATCCACGCTCCTGCGTCGCATCAATGAGCGACGACTTCTCGAGGCCATTCAGAGGCACGGGCCGTCTTCGAGGGCGATGCTGACAAGAGTGTCAGGGTTGACGGCTCCGACCGTGTCGAAGGCCGTGGATTCACTCCTCCAACGAGGGTTCCTCGAGGACCTCGATCCGATCGAGCAGGCCTTCGGCAGGCCCGGTCGCCTCGTCCGGATGGCCCGTGAATCCGCCCATGTGCTCGGGGTCGTCATCGACGCCGGCACCTGCTGCGTCGTGTCGACCGGGCTCGACGGCGCCGTGACGGAGGAGCGGACGCTGCGGTTTGCGACCGGTTGTGAGTATCCGGTTCTGCTCGATGCCATCGAGTCGGCCTGTAGGACATTGATGGGAGGATGCGGATCCGTCGTCCGTGGTGTCGGCGTGAGCGTGCCTGGGCTTTTCAATGGCAGGCGTCAGGAGATCGTCTTCTCCCCCAACCTGCACCTGCTCGACAGACAGCGTCCGGCACACGACCTCGAACGGAGGCTCGGTGTTCCCTGTCGGGTCATCCAGGAAAGTGATGCCCTGGTGCTTGGCGAGCGGATGTTCGGCGATGCGAGGGATCTCGAGGACTTCGCGGTGCTCGATGCCGCAACCGGATTGGGACTGGGTGTGATGAACGGGGGCCGACTGCTCGCCGGTCACAGTGGAATGGCCGGTGAAATCGGACATGTCACCGTACGGGCCGACGGGGACATCTGCGGCTGTGGCAATCGGGGATGCCTTGAGACCCTCGCAACCGACTCGGCCCTTCGAAGGATGATGGAGGAACGGATGGGGATCGGTCTGGACTCGCAGCAGGCCGGGCAACTGCTTGCGACGCGTGCCCAGGATTTCGAGCGCGAGATCGGAATCGTCGTGGAGTATCTGGCCATCGCGATCGCAGCCGTGATCAATATCTTCAATCCGTCGGTGCTCTTTGTGCACGGCGCTCTCGTGGCCGGTGCCCCGGAGCTCTTCGCTCGCGTACTCTAACGTGTCCGAAGTCGAACTCTCTCCGCATCACTCGACGATTGCTCGATCGTTTCGACGAGGTCGAGCAAGCGACAGGGTGCCGTCGCCGGTATCATCGACCAGCTGACGAGCGACTGGGCCCCCTCCATCCGCTAGGGGACTTCCTCGGGGCCGGAGAGACACGGTCAACCGGCGAGTCCGGGCGAGGCATCAGGCGGGACCCGCGGGCGGCATCACCACCGTCGCGGCCGCCTGCCCGGTGCGGGCCACGTTCACCGTGAGGATCCCGCCCGAACCAGCGGGCCTGGGCTCGCCATGCACGACATCGACCGGGCATTCGGCGTCGGTCTCCTCGTGATTGCAGGTTGGCGGGATCAGCCCATGTTCGAGGCCGACGAGGCTGGCAGCGAGTTCGACCACGCCCGTGCCCGCGCCGAGGTGTCCGAACGAGCCCTTCGGAGCGGTGACCGGCACACGTCCGAGCGTGTCGTGGATCGCCCGGGCCTCGATTCTGTCCTCGACTGTTGTCGCCAGACCGTTGGCGTTGACGTGCGACAGATCCTTGGCGGATAGCCCTGTGGCAGCAAGCGCACCGCGGATTGCCGCCGCCAACGATCGGCCCTCGAGCGGTGAGGTGCGGGTGCGACGGGGCTCGTGGCGGCAGCAGGTGGCCAAGACCCTCCCACGGACGATCGCCTTGCGTCGGGCGGCATGATCGGCGGATTCAAGCACAAACGCGCCAGCTCCCTCACCATTGACCATGCCATCCCGGTTCCGATCGAAGGGCCGGCAGGCTCGCTCACAGTCGAGGTGACGATGGGAGAGCAACGTCTCACCCCGGGCCAGGATGGCGAGCGGATGCAGTCGGCAGCCTGCGCCACCGGCGATCATCACGTCCGCTGCGCCC
>JBJTBB010000482.1:0-8806 GCA_046091125.1 Planctomycetaceae bacterium | reverse complement strand
TCGTCGGGTCGTAGGCGGGCCAGACCGTCGTCCAGAACGACGGAGGCCGAAGACCGTTGGCTCGGAAGCTTCACGCCGCGGGTGCCTTCGGGATCCGCCGATGCGAGTCGTTCGACCGTCCGGTCACCGGGCCGCTCGGCCAACTCCGTCTCACCGGAAGAAACCGTCGTCCGTGGCCGATGCGGGGTCCAGCGAAGGCCGTCCGACGAGACCGCCGCCGGGGGATCGCTGATGCCGGGCTGCGATGCCAACTGTGCTCCAGCGGGTGATACGACCCCGATGGCGGCGACCATTACGGCTGCATGACCCGTCAGGCTTCGTACGAGGGCATTCATCTGGCACATCCTCCGGTCCAGCATCCAACTTCACCGACCGGACGCTCCCATGAGCTGGCCGGCCAGGCCGCCTCGACGCGGCAAACGATTCCATCGTCAGGGTCATCGGCACCCCGCGAATCCGAACTTTCGGCAAAATCATCCGGATTGGAGATCTCAACTCATCCTTCCCAGGAATGCTGGAAGATTGGGAGGGATGGAGGCAGGAACGGTCGGGCCAGAGGACCGAACCTGTCAGGAGGTCTCGAGGGCCTGCTCGAGATCCGCGCTCAGGTCGGCCGGGTCCTCGATGCCGCAGGCGATCCGAATCATCGAGTCGTCGATGCGGAAGCGAGCGCGTTCCTCGGGAGCATACTTCCAGTAACTCATGACCATCGGCTGCTCGATCAGGGATTCGACCCCACCCAGGCTCGGGCCGATCCGAGGGATGCGTACCGCGTCGATTACCGCCGCCGCCGACCGCCAATCCCGATCCTTGAGGACGAATGTCACGAGCCCGCCGTAGCCGCGCATGGTTCGGCGGGCGACCTCGTGATGGGGATGGCTTTCAAGTCCGGGGTAATGCACACGGGCCACGCGTGGATGCGACTCGAGGAACCGTGCCAACGCCAGGCCGTTGGCGTTGTGCCGCTCCATGCGCAACGGAAGCGTCTTGAGCCCGCGCTCGAGCAGATAGGCGTTGTGGGGTGAGTTGATGCCCCCCATGATGCCCCGTAGTCCACGGACCGGCTCGAGCAACGACGACGATCCGATCACGGCTCCGGCCAGGAGATCGTTGTGTCCACCGAGATACTTCGTGGCCGAGTGGAGGACGAAATCCACCCCCGATTGCAGGGGACGCATGTTGAACGGAGTGGAGAGCGTCGCGTCGATTAGCGTGAGCACTCCATGGCGTCTTCCGATCGAAGCGAACCGTTCAGCATCCACCACCGAGAGGTGCGGGTTGGTGGGCGATTCGCTGATCACGAACCGCGTTCGGGGCGTAATGGCACGCTCCATCGCGTCGTAATCACACGTGGTCACCTCATGGAAGCCCACGCCGAATCGTGTCAGGTGACGACGACAAAACTCGCGGCTGCGGTGGTAGCACTCGTCGAAGAACACGATCTCGTCGCCAGCCGAACAGTGTGCCATGAGCACGCCGACGAGGGCCGCCATGCCCGATGCGAACAGAACCGCCTCCTCGCCTCCGTCGAGGGCGGCCAGTTTTCGCTCCACGACTCGCTCGCCCGGGTTGCCATACCGTCCGTACTCCTCCCGAGATTCGTCTCCCTCGAGAAAGTCGACGATGGCCTGCGTGTTGGCGAACGTGTACGTCGAAGCGGCGAAGATGGGGTCGGTGATCGCGTGCTCGGCCTTCTGCCGCGACTCCCCGGCGTGCACCGCCAGCGTCGAGGGTCCGGAGCCACGGCATTCAGACGAGGCCCCGGCGCCGCTCGCTGAGGAAACGGACGCGTCGGTGGTGGACGGAACGGCTTGGTCGCGATCAACCGTCCGTGAAGGAGTGGCCATGATCATCCCTTTGGATCGAGCGTAGTCGAGCGGTGGAGGAGGGACAAGAAAGCCCATTCGAACGGGTCGATTGTTACACTCCCTTCGAGGCCCTGCCGTGGCATGTGCGTCGGAGGGCTTCGCTGGCCGTCCGGCCCGGCACCTTCCCCCGGGAGCAAGACGCCCCGGCCCCCCCCGGGGCTCCGCGAGGACAATCCATCCAGTCATGACCAACACATCAAACCGGCGGAAGTCGACGATCGGCGCTGCTCGAACGAAGGGGCGGCTGTTTCGCCCCCGGTTGAAGACGAGATTCCCTCCGGCTCGCACGCTCGTCACGGTCGCGTCACTGGCGACGGCGATCGCGCTAGTGCGATGGGGCTGGCTCGGGGTGTTCGTGGGGAGCGTCATCGATGAGGCGGTTGAGAACATCCTGTCGCTGATTCTGGGATTCACCGCGATCGTTTCGCTCCTTTTGTGGCTCGTGATGGAAAGCAGCCATTCGCGGGGTCTTCGGTATGGACTGGTCGGAGTCATCGCGTCGCTCGTGGCCTTCACGGCCGCGGTGGTCCGCATCGAGGGAGTGAATGGCTATCTCGTGCCGCGATTCGCCTGGCGATGGAGCCCGTCAGCCGATCGGCGACTCGACGCGTTGCCAGTCACGACGCCTCATGCTCTGTCCCACGACGAGGCTGATTCGTCCGACGACGCCGATGATGCTTCCTCCTCCGACGATGGCGAGGCCTGGAGGGACACGCTCGACGACTTTCCGGGATTCCTCGGCCCCCATCGCGATGCGGCGATCGAACGGCCGGTCCTGCTTGGTGATTGGAGCGTGAGCCGGCCGCGGATGGTCTGGCGGGAGCCGATCGGCGCCGGCTGGGGAGGCTTCGCCGTGAGTGATGGGCATGCCGTCACGCTGGAGCAGCGGGGAGAGCAGGAAATCGTTTCCTGTCGCCGCGTCGCAGATGGGGCGATCGAGTGGTCCGTGCCAGTCGTCGCCAGGCACGAAACCGTGCTGGGAGGCGTCGGTCCGCGGTCGACGCCGACTATTCGTGATGGCATCGTCTACGCGTCGGGTGCGACCGGCTGGTTGCACGCCATCGAGGGCAGAACCGGTCGGCTCCTTTGGAGGGTGAACCTCCTCGAGGATCTGGGGATTCTTCCCGGTGCTCATGCCACCGCGGTGGCATGGGGCCGAGCCGCTTCTCCCCTGGTCACGCCGGACCACGTCATCGTGCCCGGAGGTGGCCCGCGCGTCGCCGGCTCCGGAGAGAATGAAAGCGATCCGGTGACGCTCGCCGCCTACGATCGTGCGGACGGGAATCGTGCGTGGATCGTGACCGGCTCACAGATCTCCTATGCCAGCCCGACGCTAGCCGTGGTCGACGGCGAGGACACCATTCTGAGCGTGAACGAGTCGGACGTGAGCGGACACGATCCACTCGATGGAACGCGTCGATGGTCGTTCGAGTGGGTCGGACACTCGGATTCCGATGCTTCGTGCTCGCAGGCCCATGTCATCGGCGACCGGGACATCTTCATCTCCAAGGGGTACGGTATCGGGGCGGCGTTGTTCCGGCTCGATGACGCCGATGCTGCGAGCCCTGGCGGGGCGCGGGCCGCGCGGCAGATCTGGCACATGCCGGGCTTGCTCAAGACCAAATTCACCAACGTCGTGATCCACGAGGGGCATGCCTCCGGCCTTTCCGACGGCGTGCTGGAATGCGGTCGACTGTCCGACGGAGGCCGTGCGTGGAAGCGGGGTCGCTACGGGCAGGGGCAGATCCTGCGGGTCGGGCAGCACCTGCTCGTGCAGGCCGAGGATGGCGACGTGGTGCTCGTGGCCTGTGATCCCTCGGCACACCGCGAGTTGGGGCGATTCGAAGCGATCAGCGGCCAGACCTGGAACACGCTCTGCCTCGCCGGTCGCCATCTTCTGTGCCGAAACTCGACGGAGGCGGCCTGCTGGGAACTGCCCTGCGATGCTCCTCCGACGGAGGAGGCCGTCGCTGCCGATCGGGGCGAACGCTGGTCTCATGATCGGGTCGCGGCCGGAGAGGGCGGATGATGGCGAACAACGTCGCCGGTGGGGCGGTCGCGCTGGTCACGGGCGCATCGAGCGGGATCGGTCGGAGTTGTGCCCTCGCACTCGCGAGTGCCGGCTTTCGGGTGGCCGTGCACGGCCGTCGCGTCGATGCGATTGCCAGCGTGTGTGATGAGATCGGCTCGGACCGCGTCGCAGGAAGCTTCATCGCCGACCTGTCGGAACAGGGGGCCGCGGATCGACTCGCCGCTTCGGCGATGGATGCCCTCCCCGCGATTGATGCGCTCGTCGCCGTGGCAGGAGCCGATGTCCTGACCGGGCCGGCGGCAGCCTGGCCCTTCGGGCGGAAGCTGGCGGAGCTCGTCCAGGTGGATCTTGTCTCAACGATGCTGCTGTCCCGTCGGTTGGGAAGGACCATGGCCGACCGGCATGCCGCTGGCGGCCCGGTGGGCGGAATCGTGACGATCGGATGGGATCAGGCGGCGACCGGCATGGAGGGGGACAGCGGTGAACTCTTCGCGGCGGTGAAAGGGGGTGTGATGGCCTTCACTCGCAGCCTCGCGAGATCGCTCGCGCCGGGCGTGCGGGTCAACTGCGTGGCGCCGGGCTGGATCCGCACCGCCTGGGGCCATGGGGCCAGCGCCGGTTGGCAGGAGCGGGCCCGCCGCGAAAGCCTGCTTGGCCGCTGGGGGACGCCGGACGACGTGGCGGCCGCCGTCACCTGGCTCCTCCAGCCGGCATCCGGTTTCGTGACGGGGCAGGTGATCGACGTCAACGGCGGATTTCGGGGCTCGGCCGGGCCGCTCGGCGGTTCCGGCGGGCGGGACGCCGATCGCGAGTTACGCTGAACGGTCATGACTGCCATCGCTCCCGCGCACCCGCCGACGCCGAGTAGGCGGGAGCGGATCCACTTCGTGACTGGTCGGCTCGCGGAGCCGTCCCTGCGGGCCGGCCTCGAGTCGCTCGCGCCGCGCGTCGGCTTCGACTTCACCATCGACGTACTGAACATCACGGTCGCGGCGCTGATGACGACCTCCTGGATCGCGCGTCGCATCCGGTTGCCGGAGGCGTGTGATCGGGTGATCGTTCCGGGACTGGTTCGCGGGGATCTCGCCGAGATCGAGGCGGTCGTCGGCGTGCCGGTGGAACGCGGTCCGGAGGATCTGCGGAGACTCGCTGAACACTTCGGCAGAGAGGGACGCCTTCGCGAGGGCTACGGGGCACACTCCATCGAGATCCTCGCGGAGATCAATCATGCACCCAGGCTGACCCTCGCCGAATTGATCGCGACCGCATCGCGGCTCGTGGCCGACGGTGCCGACGTGATCGACGTCGGGTGCGACCCTGGAAGCGTGTGGACGGGAGCGGGGGAAGCGGTGCGGGCGCTGGTGGGCGAGGGCTATCGGGTATCGATCGACAGTTTCGAACCCCGCGAGATCGCCGCCGCGGCCCGTGCCGGGTGTGAGCTCGTGCTGTCGGTGAATTCCACCAACGTCGCCGCCGCGTCCGACTGGGGATGTGAGGTGGTGGCCATTCCCGACCAGCCAGGCGTCTCGGAGGATGGCTCGCTCGGAGGGCTCGACGAGACCGTGGAGCGATTGGCGGCGGAGGGTGTGCGCTTTCGCATCGACCCCGTGCTCGAGCCGATCGGGTTCGGTTTCGCTGCGAGCCTTGGGCGTTATCTGGAGGCCCGTGGTCGCTTTCCCGGCCGGGCGATGCTGATGGGTGTGGGAAACCTCAGCGAATTGACCGATGTCGATTCGGCGGGCGTCAACACGTTGCTGATGGGGTTCTGCCAAGAGGTTGGAATAGGTTCGGTGTTGACGACGCAGGTGATCCACTGGGCGGCGGGAAGCGTCCGCGAATGCGATCTCGCACGGCGGCTCGTGCACCATGCGGTGACGCGACGGATGCTTCCCAAGCACCTCGAGCCGCAATTGGTCACGCTGCGGTCGGGCCGTCCCGAGGTGCACGGGGACGTGGTGCTCGACGGACTCGCGAAGGCGATCCGCGACACGAGTATCAGGCTTTTCGCGGAGCGTGGGGAGATTCATCTCGTGGCGAAGGGGCTGCACCTGTCGTGCCGCGATCCGTTCGTGCTCTTTCGAAGACTCGTCGATTCCGGCCGGGACGACATCGATCCCTCGCACGCGTTCTATCTCGGCTACGAGGCCGCCAAGGCCGTGACCGCGCTTTCGCTCGGCAAGGACTATCGTCAGGATCAGCCGCTCGACTGGGGGTATCTGACCGAGCCCGAGGCGGGGCACGGCCCGTCGCAGGCGGCCGCCGAGGCCGCGGCCTCGCATCAGAGGGCATCGCAGCCATGAGCACGGCCACGTCTCAGGTGGGCCCCGAAGCGGTTCGATCGATCGGATCGTGCACACGCCTGGTCGATCGATGCTGGTTCACTCCATCCGGTGCGGCCGTCGTCGAACTGCCCGGGGGTGTTACCGCCCATGAAATCTTTCGGCGCGTCTCGTCTCTGCAGGGCACGCTGTTTTTCGACAGTTGCCCGAGGGTCGCCGAGGGAGTTGCCTCGTCCGTGTCCGGGAATGAGCAGCACGGCAGTCCTTCGAATGTGTTCGCCGGTCTGGGGCGCTACTCGTTCGTGGCGGCGCTTCCCGTCGAAGTGATCGAGGCCGCTAATCGCCGGGAGATTCCCGACGCCCTGCGGCGAATCCGTGACATCCTCACCGCGCTGACGGTCCCGACCATTCCCGGTCTGCCGCCGTTCCAGGGAGGACTCGCAGGCCTGCTCGGGTACGAGTTCGGCCTGGCGGAACTCGGAGTGCCATCGCCGGGGGTGCCGGACGTGCCGGACGTGCCGGCGATCCACATGGGCTTCTATGACCTCGTTGCCGCCTTCGACCATGTCACCGGTTCGGGATGGATTCTCTCCCAGGGGATCGCCCCCGGCGATGTGCCGACCGCGGGCATGGCCCGGCGCACCCGATCCCTCGGTCGGCTCGAAGCCTTCCTCGCCGCCATCGACAAGGGCACGGATGAGCCGTCGATATCCGTGGATACCGGATCCCCGGCCGGCATCGAGGGCCTCACGGCCAGCCACGACGAGCAGTCGTACCGCCAGATGGTCGCCAGGGCGATCGAATACGTCCGCGCGGGCGACATTTTCCAGGTGAACCTCGCGCAGACGCTCGAGATCCCATTCGCGGGGCGTCCGGCGGATCTCCTCGCGGCGACGCGAGCGGTGAATCCTGCGCCATTCGCGGCCTTCTACGACCTGGGCCGCGGCAGCGCGGTCGTGAGCGGTTCTCCCGAGCGCTTTCTGCAGGTCGCACGCGGTGTCGTTCGGATGCATCCGATCAAGGGCACTCGCCCGATTCTCAGCAGGCCGGAGGCCGATCTCTTCGCGGGTGACGACCTCTCCGCCAGCGACAAGGACCGGGCCGAGAACGTGATGATCGTCGACCTCGTTCGAAACGACCTCTCCCGGGTCTGTCGGGACGACAGCGTCAGGGTCGAGTCGCTCTGCAGACTCGAGCGGTACGCGTACGTGCAACACCTCGTCTCAGTGGTCGCCGGCTGGCTCGCCGCGGGCCGGACTCCGCTCGACGCCGTACTCGCTGCGGTGCCCGGCGGCCGCGTGACCGGCGCCCCGAAGCACAGGGCCTGTGAGATCATCGGCGAACTCGAGGGACGCCCGCGGGGCGTGTATTGCGGGTCGCTCGGCTACCTCGGCCTCGATGGGTCTGCCGACTGGAGCCTGTTGATTCGCTCGTTCTTCTCGCGGGGAGCTCGGATGGTCTTCCGCGTCGGTGGTGGCATCACTGCAGTGAGCGATCCTCTTCAGGAATATCGCGAGACGCTCGACAAGGCCGAGGGATTGCTGCGGGCGGTGGCGGTCGCGGGGGGGCGTGGATCACGCGAGACGGTCGGGAGCAGGCCGTCATGATCGTCGTCCTCGACAACCGTGACAGCTTCGTTCACAACCTCGCGAGATATCTGCGCAGGCTCGGTGCGCACGTCACGGTCCTGTCGAGTCATGGCACGGACGTCGCCGGCATTCGAGCCCTCGCGCCGAGCGGCATCGTTCTCTCCCCAGGGCCCTGTACTCCCGCCGAGGCCGGTTGCTCGATCGATGTCGTGCGGGCCTTCGACGGGATCGTTCCGATTCTCGGCGTGTGCCTCGGGCATCAGGTCATCGCCGAGGCACTTGGAGGCAGGGTCGTTCGCGGAACGCCCTGCCATGGTCGCACGAGTCTGGTCGACCATGACGGCAGCGGGATCTTCGTCGGGCTTCCGAGCCCACTGGCCGCCTGCCGGTACCATTCGCTTCAGGTCCGCGAGGGTGCGCTGCCTCGGCGACTGCGAGTCACGGCGCGCTCAGCCCCGCTGACTGGCGGTCCGTCGCAGGACACCGCTCCGATCGCAGCGCGCTCCGAGGCCAGGGAGGTCGATATCGTTATGGCCATGGCCGACGATGCGGCGGCGATCCACGGCGTGCAGTTTCATCCGGAGTCGATCCTCACCGAGCACGGCTATGCGATGCTCTCGTCGTTCCTCCAGATGACGGGCATGCAGTCAGGTGAGCGACCGTCCATCGAGAATGAGCGGGTAGCCGACGACCGCATCACACCGGCTTGGACGATGGCGACGGACGAGCGCGTGGTGACCTTTTGACGTGATCTCCACCGGGTGCGGGGCATGAACGACGTCATGGGTGAGCGACGAGCATGAGCATGATCCTCGAGGGCATCCTCACCACGATCGATCCGACCGTCGACGCCAAAGGCCGACTTCACACCGCGGCGATGGGCGTTCTCGTGCCCAATGACGCGGTGGACGTTCAGACCGGTCGCTTGGCAAGCTTCAAGCTCCGCCCGTATTCGTCCTCGATCACTTTCCGAAATCTCGTCGCGCTGCCGGAGGGCGTGGTTCACCTCACCGACGACGTGCTGCTTCTGGCGAGGAT
>JBJTBB010000481.1:0-4714 GCA_046091125.1 Planctomycetaceae bacterium | reverse complement strand
GGTCCGAGGCGCTGCGGCTCGAGTTCGAGCCACCCGATCCCGAAAGGTTTCCGGCACTGTTGCTCGGCCAGCAGGCTGCAGCGAGGGGCGGCACGGCGGGTGCGGCCCTCAACGCCGCCAACGAGGTCGCGGTGGAGGCGTTCCTCGCGGGGACGATCCGGGTTACGGACATTGCCGAGATCACAGGCCGGATTCTTCACGGGCATCCATTCGATGCCGATCCATCTCTCGACACGATCGTGCGGACCGATGCCTGGGCCCGTCAGGAAGCCACGAAGGAGACGACGGCATGTTGAACGAGGAGGGAATCGTTTTTGCTACGGGGTGGGTGTCGTGGCTGGCGACGCCCGCCAACTGGCTCCTCGTGCTGCAGGTGGCGGCGGGGCTCGGCTTCGTGATCTTCGTGCACGAACTGGGGCACTTCCTCGTGGCAAAAGCCTGCGGTGTGAAGTGCGAGAAGTTTTTTTTGGGTTTCGACGTCGGCGGCTTGAAACTTGTCAGTGTCAGAGGGGGTGAGACGGAGTACGGGATCGGAGCGCTTCCGTTGGGAGGCTACGTGAAGATGCTCGGACAGGATGACAACCCGGCAGCCGCCGCCGAGGAGGCCCGGCGAGCGCGGGCACATCGAGGCGGCACGGAGACTTCGACGGCCTCGGCCCCGCGCACGGAGCATGCGTCGATGGTCGAAGCATTCGCCGGGGGCGACCTGCCAGCGGAGCCCACCGCCGGCCCGCACCCCGCGTGGGATCCGCGGAGTTATCCCGCGCACAGCGTGCCGGAACGGAGGGCGATCATCTCCGCAGGAGTGGTCATGAACGTCGTCTCCGGCGTGATGATGGCGGCGCTGGCACTTTGGCTCGGCGTGAGCGAATCAACGTGCGAGATCTCGAACGTGCGGCCCGGTGGCGTCGCGTGGCGGGCGGGCATACGGTCCGGGGACAAGGTCGTCGCAATCGGCTCGAAGAAGGACCCGATCTTCAGCGACCTTCAGAAGGGAGTCACGCTCGGAGATGTCGCCGCCGGCATCCCGTTCACCATTCAACGGCCATCTGACGGCTCCACGTGGCAGACGATCCTTCATCCTGATACCGACCTCGGTCCCCCTGCGATCGGCGTGTCGAGCCCGCTGTCGACGGTGATACCGGACAGGCTCGACGGCGAAAAGGCGAGCCGCTTGCCCGGAGGGCTTGGTCGAGCCGACCCGCCGCTGGCGTCCGGCGACCGGATCGTCACGGTTGCCGGACGGAACGTCGAGCGATATGACCAGATCATCGCGGTTGTCAGCGAAGATCCCTCCCGACCGGTCGAACTCGTGGTCGATCGTGTCGGCGACGTGTTCAAAACGACCCTACCGCCGCTGCCGCGGCGTACCCTCGGTCTGTCGATGACGATGGGCCCGGTGACGGCCGTGCAGGATGGCTCGCCAGCCGCCGAAGCCGGCATCCAGCCTGGCGATCGGATCGAGTCGATCAATGGTGAGCCTCCGGGTGACCCGCTCGCGCTTCCCGAGCGCATCGCGAGTCGAGTCGGCGAATCCGTCACGCTCGCGATTGCCCGCGTCGCATCGCAGCAGTCGGCTCCTGCGGAGACACTTGAAGTCACGATGACACCCAGGAGAGTCGACTGGATCGAGGAGCCCCTCTGGCCCTCGACGCCGGTCGCGATCTCCGCGCTCGGGATCGCCGTAGCCGTGGATGCGGTGGTCGCGTCCGTCGAACCCGATGGCCCGGCTGAACGGGCGGGCATCAAGCCTGGAGACACGGTCGAAAAAGCCCTGCTCTTTGTTGGGTCGAAACAAGATGGTCCGGTCTCAGATGAGCCGCTCCCGTTTTCACAGAAGGAGCGCAACTGGCCCCACCTCGATGTCGTGTTGCAGAAAGCCAGAGATGACGTGCGGTTGATTCTCACGGTGAAGGACGCGTCCGGTGGGACTCGGGACGTGGAACTTTCCCCCGTGGAGTCGCCTGATCGCTTCATCGTGGATCGAGGGCTCGTCTTCGAACCGCTCAAACGGATGGTTCGGGCCGGCAGTCTCCCGGCGGCTCTGTCCGGCGGGCTTTCGACCACGATCGACGACCTGTCGATGGTCGGGCGATTCCTCAAAAAACTCACGAGTAACCAGCTGAGTCCCCGGCTACTTGGCGGGCCGATTGAGATCGCGAAGCAGGCTGGTCGTTCGGCAGAGGAGGGTTTCAGTCGGTTTCTGCTCTTTCTCACGATGCTCAGTGCCAATCTGGCGGTCGTGAATTTTCTGCCCATCCCCGTCCTCGACGGCGGGCATATGGTTTTCCTGCTATACGAACTGATTCGAGGGAAGCCTCCGAGCGAGAATGTCGTGGCGGTGTTGAGTTACATGGGCCTCGCGCTGCTTTTGACATTGATGATTTTCGTATCCGGGCTCGACCTGGGAATCATTTCGAGGCGGTAGTTACTGAAGGAGACGACCCCGAACAGGATGGGCACCATGCACTCATCGGCAGCTCTGTCGATCGAGATCGAACGGGGCCTCGATCGCTGGCCACCGGTGGAACCGGTGCGGGCCGTCGTGTTCGACGTGGTTGGAACGCTCATCGAACCTGATCCTCCGGTGCCCATGGCTTACCGTCAGGCAGGCCTGCGGCAGGGCATCGATCTTGAACTCTCGAGCATTCGCGCCCGGTTTGGGGAGGCCTGGCGGCGTCAGGAGCAGTTAGATGCCGTCGGTGTGCCTCCCTTCGCAACCAGTAGGAAACGCGAGGAGGATCGCTGGCGGCAAATCGTGCTGGATGTGTTCGACCGCGCGCCCCAGGCGGAGGACATCTTTCGCGACCTGTGGACCCACTTCGGACGGGGCGAATCATGGAAGCCCACGTCCTGGGCCGGTCGGCTGGTCTCCGATGCGAAGGCCGCTGGCATGACGGTCGCTCTGGCAAGTAATTTCGACGAGCGTCTGGTGCGTGTCGCGAGAGATGTCGAGCCTCTTACCGGATTCAAACATGTCTTCGCCTCGAGTGAACTCGAGTGGCGTAAGCCTGCCAGGGAGTTCTTCAGGGCGGTTGAACATCGACTGGGGCTCGAGCCCCGGCAATTGTTGCTCGTCGGGGATGATCCAAATCTGGATCTTCAGGCCGCCGTCGACGCAGGGTGGTGGACCCGGGCCATCGCGTGAAACCCGGTCGTCGGTCGGGTACCATTTCCGCAGGCGAGTCGACGTGCGAGAGCAAGGTCGATTGTCGGCAGTGCCCGTGTGG
This sequence comes from Planctomycetaceae bacterium, assembly GCA_046091125.1. GTDB lineage: Bacteria > Planctomycetota > Planctomycetia > Pirellulales > UBA1268 > UBA4655. Next base: position 1,484 of record JBJTBB010000481.1, on the reverse strand, counting down.
GTAACCGGCTCGCGTGGGTGCGATCGGAGCGGCCGAGCACTCTGCGTGTGCGAGTCTTGAGTTCGAGGAGGTTTTCCGATGGCTCTCAGCTTTTCCCGTCGACATCTGCTCGCGATCACTGCCGCGACCGCCCTGGGCTCCCGACTGGCAACCGCCGCGAAGTCTGATGGCCGCCTGCCACCGCTCGGCATCCAGATCTACTCGCTGCGAGGCTATCCGGTGGATGAGGCTTTGCGGCACGCGAAGGACCTGGGTTTCAAGACGGTTGAGTTCTTCAGCGGGATGTATCCGGTCAACTCGGACGCGGCCGCGATCGCGGCGATGAATGCCCGGCTCGCGGATCTGGGTCTCACGATCTCGGCCCATGGCGTCAATGGATTCGGCGGCGATGCGCAGGCCAACCGGAAGGTTTTCGAGTTTGCGAAGGCGGCCGGCATTCGCACGATCACGGCCGACCCGTCGCCGGAATCGTTCGACAGCCTGCAGTCGCTCGTCAAGGAGTTCGACATCCGTATCGCGATCCACAACCATGGCCCACGGCACCGCTACAACAAGGCCGTCGACGTGCTGAAGGCCATCGAGGGCAAGGATGAGCGGATTGGAGCCTGCGCGGATCTGGGCCACTTCATCCGGTCCGGTGAGAAGCCTGTCGAGGTGATCAGATTGCTCGCGGGTCGCCTGTATGGCATCCATCTCAAGGACTTCGCCGAAATGCAGGACAAGACGCGGGGCGTGATCCTCGGCAGGGGGCACTTGGACGTGGCATCCGTGTTCGCGGCGCTGGAGCGGGCTGGGTTTCCAGAGGATGGTGCCCTCTCCCTCGAATATGAGGAGAATCCGCAGAACCCGCTCGAGGACATTCGTGCCTGCGTGGATGCTGCGAACAAGGCGCTCGCTGCGACTTGAAGCAGGTTTGAGCGTCGGGCCGTCGCGTCTCCGGTTGGCCTCGCATCCAGGCGGTCTCGCGTGCCTTTTCATGGAATGACCCACTGAGTGATGCCGGTGGATGTCCGCGCGATCCCACCCTCCTTCCATGGCCGCTCGTTGTCGTGAAATCCGACAGCTGGTTGGTTATGGTAAAGTGTACACGCGTTCATTCTTTGGGTCTAGCCGTGACACATTCCCGCGACCGCCAGCACACCACTCTCGACGGCAGGATGCCGGCCGCCTCCGATCGGGGCCACCTTCGTGCCCCAAGACTGCTCGATCGTGTTCGCATGGCGGCTCGGGCCCTGCATCTCGCTCGCAGCACGGAGCGGGCCTATGTCTCCTGGATTCGTCGATACATCCTGTTTCATGGGAAGCAGCATCCCTTGTCGCTGCGAGAGCCGGCCGTCAATGCGTTCCTGACGAGCCTCGCCGTCGAAAGGCAGGTGGCGGCATCGACGCAGAATCAGGCGCTCGCTGCGCTTCTGTTCTTGTATGACTCGGTGCTCCACTCGCCACTCGAGCGGCTCACCGACGTCGTTCGGGCGCGCAGGCCG
>JBJTBB010000480.1:0-8234 GCA_046091125.1 Planctomycetaceae bacterium | reverse complement strand
CGTATGACCTTGCGGCGGAGAGCACCGCCGCAAGGTCATAAGTCTGGCGGAGCGTCCAGCGGTCGACGAACGAATCGTGGCAGCTCGCGCACTTGAGGTTGATCCCCAGAAAGGTCTGTCCGACGTTCTGCGCGAACTGGATGGGTACGGTCTGGCTGGAATTGACGGTGCCCCGCCAGACGATGCCGTCGATGAAACCCCGCGATTCGTCGGTCGGCGAGATGAGCTCCCTCACGAAGAGGTCGAACGGCTTGTTCTCGATGAGTGAGCGATGCAACCAGGCGGTGACCTGCCGACGACCGCCCGTGATGAAACCGGTACCCGAGTAATCGTTTCGGAGCAGGTCGTTCCAGAACGTCAGCCAGTGCTCCGCGTAGGGCACCGCGTCGTCGAGGAGTTCGCGAACGAGCTTCGCCCGCTTGGACGGATCGGCGTCGGATACGAATCGCTCAACCCGCTCGGGGTCGGGCAGGAGCCCCACGAGGTCGAGACTCGCCCGCCGGATGAAGGTGCGGTCTTCACATCGTGGCGGCAGCGCGTGTCCGCGAGCGGTGATCGATGCATCCACGATCCGGTCCACCGGACTGGTCCGCCCCCCGACGGCCGGCGGCAGGACGACCTCGCGGATCCCCAGCGGCGCCTCCCAGCGTCCACCCTCGAAGGAGAACCCGGATTCCCAGGCCGCTCCCCCGGCGATCCACCCGAGGACCTGTCCCCGCACGTCCGCCGGCAGCGCGTCGCCATCGGAAGGCATCCGCGTCTCGGGGTCGTCGCTCGTGATCCGCGCGACCAGTTCACCGGCCGTCGCAACGCCCGGAACGACTCCCGGCAGTCCGGAATCTCCCCCCGCGAGTAGCGACTCGCGGGTATTCATCGAAAACCCGCCCTGCCGGGCGTCGCCGGTGTGGCACTCGCCGCAGTATCGGCGGATGAGGGGGGCGACGTCGTGGACGAAGTCGATTTTAGTCGCCTCGTCGGCTGCCCGGACGGACACCACGCCGTTCATCCACCATGCGACGAGAAGGAGTGCGACGCCCAACGTCCGACACCCGCCGATCGAGAGACGCATCTGTCCGGACATCGCCTCCATCCTCCGCCGGCTCGAGAGAGCCCTACGTATCCGCGCACATCGCTCGCGTCACTGCTTTCGCTTCTTCTCAAACCGGGCGTCGCGTGGGTTGTTTTTCGACAAGGTGTACGCGACGAGATCGAGCAGTTCCTGCTCGTTGAGCGCATCGACGAGCCCCTGGGGCATAAGCGACTCCTTCGCCGGCAGGATCTCCTCGATGTCGCTCCGCCGCACCTCGGTGAACTTCGTCGCATCCTCGGGATCAGTCACGATCGTGATTGAGTCGGCCGATTCACGGACGATCCGGCCCGCGACCACCTTGCCGTCGGCCGTCTGGACGATGCTGCCCTTGTACTGATCCGACACCACCTTGCTCGGATCGATGATCGCCTCCACGAGATCCTTGACCTGAAATCGGCCCGCAGACTGCGTCAGATCCGGACCGGTCGCGCCGCCGTCGTCGCCGAAGCGATGGCAGACGACACACCGCGCCGCTGCGAAGGCTCGCTGCCCCTTCTCGAAGTTGCGATCACCATTGCCCAACCCCTCCTGCGCGGCGGCGAGCACCTCGTCGACGGTCCACTTCCTGCCCGGTCCCTCCGGCTTGGGCAGCGGCGGAGGCGTCCAGGGCTTGCGGGCGCCAAGCGCCTCGAGGGCCAGTTTGTCGTTCTCCGAGAGCCCCGCGAGGCTCTCGTTCTCGATGTTGAGCAGGAACTTCCGGTAGCTGTTGCCGCCCACCCAGTCCCGCGCCCGGGCGAACCAGTCGTGGTAGCCGCGGCGATCATCGATCGTCCAGGCATCCTTCTCGTTCACCGTTCGCAGCGCGTACGCGTAATGGATCTGCAGAAGATCGGTCCGCTTCTCGAGCGAAGCCCGCACCGCACCGCCGTAGCCAGCGTTCCGCTCGATCAGCCGACGGAGATCATCCTCGCTCGGAGCGAGATTCGTGGCCGTGGCCGACGACGTCGGTGCGGCGAGCATCCCGACGAGCTTCGAGACGATGCCCGGCGCACGCACGGCGACAAGCAGGCTCGAGAGTTCGCGGTCAAGCTCGAAGGTGCCCGACGGGAAGAGCGGGCCGAAGCGGGCGGAGATGGCGGCCTTCGCACCCGCGGTCGGATCGCCCAGTCGGATCATCGCCAGCTGATAGGCCCGCACAAGATCGCTCCGGCCGGCCGGGTCGAGTGATGCGATATCGATCTGATCGAGCGACTCAAGAATGGCCCCCTGCGCCGCCGGCTCCGCCTGACGCGCCACACCGATCGCCCCCGTGATCCTGCCCAGTGGATCGGTCACTGCGAGGGCCTTCTGCTGCCAGAGTTCGACCGGCTGGTGTTCGAGCGCGATCCTGGCGGCATACCGGATGAACCGATCCGGACTCGAGAGACCGGGGAGGGCCTTCGCGACCGCCGCCACTGGATCATCCACCCTGCGGTGAAGGGCCTCGAGTTCGTGACGGAACTTGCGCTGCACGGCGCCGTTGTTGTCGCGGGCATTCACTGGTTCGGTTGCATCGGGTCCGGCGTAGGTCACGCGATACAACTCACCCTGACCGCCGCGGCCGCCGACGGTGAAGTACATCGCCCCATCGGCTCCGATCGTGACGTCGGTGAGCGGCAGCGGCGTCCGCGAGACGAACTCCTCCTTCACACCCTTGTAGGTCGAGCCGGACGGCTCGAGATGGATGGCGTACATGGTGCCGAAGGTCCAGTCACAGATGAAGAATGCCTTCTGATACTTCGCCGGAAATCGGGCGCCGTATCCAAAGACGGTTCCAACCGGCGAGCCCGGACCGATGTCGACGAGTGCCGGCAGGCTGTCGGGATACACGGCCGGCCACTTGCCGGTCCCGCTTCTCCAGCCGAGTTCGCTCCCACTCGTTGCATGGTTGACCCGGGTGGGTCGGTACCAGGGGGAGCCGAAATCCCATTCCATGTCCGCGTCGTAGACGAACATCTCGCCGTCGGCGTTGAAGCCGAAGTCGTAGGGGTTGCGGTACCCCGCGGTCCAGATCTCCCACTGCTTGCCATCCGGATCGGTGCTCGCGACGTAGCCGCCCGGTGCGAGGATGCCCGCTGCATGGCCGTTGCCATCCCACATCCGTGCGATCACGAGATCCTCGTCCCAGTTGGCGGGTAGACGACTCGAGCCGTCGGCCGCGACCTCGACTCTTCGCTGCTCCTTCCGTAGACCGGCCATGGTCTGACGCTCTGTGACATCCTTGATCTCGAAGGGCACATTCGTGTGGTTGCCGCAGATCACGAACAACCGCTTGCCATCCGGCGAGAGCAGGATGTTGTGGGGACCGTGCTCACCGCCACCCTTGAGCTCACGGAGCTTCTCGACCTTGTCGAGCGTGTCGTCGCCGTCGGAATCGGTCACGCGGTAGAGTCCGCTCCCGGGGCCGCCGTTGCACACCACGTACAGCGCGTCGAACGCCCACAGAAGACCCTGTGCGCCTGTGATCGTGGCCGGAATCTTTTCGACGATCGTCGGCTTCGAGCCATCCAGTGGCGCAGGCGTGATCCGGACCAGACCCGTGTCTCCTTGATCGCTGGCGATGAGGCGACCCTTGGGATCGGTGGTGATCGAGACCCAGCTGCCCAACTCGTCTCTGGGCACGACGAACAGCCGCTCGACTCTGAAGCCTTCGGGAACGTCGAAGGGATCCGCCTCACCGCCGGCGGGCGCCGGGCGACCCGCGAGCACACCGCCCCACGGGCCCTGACCGGCCTTGGCCACGACCCGTACGGCCGCGTCGCCCCCGCCGCCGGTCACCACGGCCCTCCAGGATCCGTCGCTCTCGATCACCCGCTTCGAGCCGTCGGCGGAGGTGAGCAGGAGCCGACAGGAAAATCCCGCCGGGCCACCGTCATTGCGGACACGGGCGAGCAGGTCATTCGCACCGTCCTTGAGGTGCGAGGTGATGTCAACCGAAATCGGCTTCTCCCAGGATGAACTCTCCCCGACCGTCTTTCCGTTCACCAACAGCGTCATGCGGTTGTCGCAGGTGGCCACGAGGATCGCTGACTTCACCGACCCACGGTCGAAGGTCTTCACGAGGTCGTAACCGCCGTCGTCATCCTGTCCCCAGATCCAAGGGGCGATGCCGGACGCCGCCTCGGAAGGAGTCACCTGCGCGGCTTCGTTGCGGGAACGATCGGAGGCCAGCGGCATCCGCTCCGCGGCCTGCTCGAATCGGGTGCGGGCTGGCTCCTCGGCGTACGCGGCGAGGGACACCAGCCCAATCGCGGCCGTGAGGATCGAACGACTCGAAAGGAAACGACTGCACACCATCGCAGCTGACTCCTGGCGGAAAAATGGGAAATGTTTCGCCCAACGGGATCGCGCACCCGTCGCGACGGCGCGCGACTACATGGTTCGCCAGCCTTTGTATGGTAGTTGGCCCAGCTCCCGCACCCAACCATCGCCGGGACCGTTCCGCAGCCGGAGGCGGCTGCCGCGGCGTCACTCGGACGCGGCGACGATTGGAATCTGCACCTCTGAAAACCGGGCAAAGACCGGAACGAAGGGACTGTTGTAGCCGAGCGTTCGTGCCGGTCCTGCGGGCTTCCACTCCGGATGCTCCGCAAGCCAATCCGCGAGCATGTCGTAACCCCGACTGAAGCCCTTGGCGTCATAGGCCCCGCGGATACCGACCGACACCACCTTCATTTCCGGCACGTCCTCGACCATGACCTGTGCGTCGTCCGGATCGGGCCCCGTCGCACCGATCGTGGAACTTCCATAGAGGAAGGCCATCCGAGCCGGCTCGCCGGCGGGCCGCGTCGCCACCTCTTCCGCTCCGGGATTCCAGGTCATCTCCACCGGCGCCGTCATCGAGATCTCGTTACGCTCGATGTGACGGAAGAGTTTCATAAACATGCCGTTGGAGCCACTGTCCGCCGAGACCCGAGCGAGCCGGTGGGCCGGATAGCTCTTCAGCACGACACGGTCGACAGGACCGGGCGGCGGAAAGCCCTCCGGAAGTTTGGCCTCCGAGAACATCAACGGCTTTTCGACGTTCGAAGCGTTGTCGTCGGCCGACGTCTGCGGAGCTCCATCCTCGGCCGCCGGCACGACTCCTCGCAGCGACAGGAACGACAGCATCGTCGCCAGACTGAACACGCGCCAGGTCCTCATGGGTTCACCTTCTCCTTGGAAACCTTCGGGGGATCCGACCGCTTCGGCCGGCGCGGGGCGTCCTCACGATCTGGATCGTACTCCGGGTTCTCCGACGGCATCTGCGCCCCCACCTCGGCAAGCCATCGCTCGAGCATCACTTTCAACCCGGCAGCACGTTCAGGCTCCGACCGGGAACGATCGGTCGTTTCGCCTGGATCGCCCTCGAGGTCGTAGAGTTCGCTACGGCCGTCCTCGTAGAAATGGACGAGTCTCCAGGGACCGCTGCGAATCGCGCTATAGGGAGTGGCACCACCAGGATGGTAGTGCGGATAGTGCCAGTAGATCGCCTCCCGTCCAAGAACGCCGCCCCGCAGGACCGGCTCGAGGGACACGCCATCGAGGGGCTGCGAGGGGTCGCCGCCGACACCGGTGAGCGAGAGGATCGTCGCCGGGATGTCGGGGGTGATGACTGGCTCATCACTCGTCGTGCCCGGGGTCGTCACGTCCGGCCACGACACGATGAAGGGCACCCGCACGCCGGCCTCGTAGGCGGATCCCTTGCCCGCTCGGAGTGGCGCGTTGTCGGTGGAACTCACGAGCCCACCGTTGTCACTTGTGAAGAAGATCGCCGTTCGGTCGGCGATCCCCAACCGCGAAAGCGCTTCAAGGATCCTCTCCATGCAGTCGTCGACACTCTCCACCATCGCCGCATAGTCGGCGTTCCGCAGCCTCAGTCCCGGCGCCTCCTTGGCGGCATACCGGGCGGCCACCTGCTTCTTCGCCTGGATCGGCGTGTGCACACAGTAGTGGGGCAGATAGAGAAAGAATGGGCGATCGCGATGCTCCTCGATGAATCGAACCGCCTCCGACGCCTCGCGATCGGTGAGGTATTCACCATCGGGACCCTCGGGAAGCGTTGGAATACCGTAGGGAGCGAAGTAGCGAGGCGGCTGACCACGACCCGTGCCCCCGACAGTGCGGTCGAAACCCTGGTGTTCCGGCAAGTTTTCGGCCTCGCCGAGATGCCACTTGCCGATCGAGGCCGTCGCGTATCCCGCGGCCCTCAGTCGCTCCGCCACGGTCACCGTCTCGAGTGGGAGAAACTTCCGCCATTCGGGAATGCGGAGTCGCGCGTGCGGACGCGCATGGCCGGAGATCCAGTCGGTGATGTGGAGCCGCGCGGGATACTGCCCGGTCATCATCGCCGCCCGGCTCGGTGAACAGACGGTGCAGGCCGAGTAGCCCTGCGTGAATCGCATGCCGGAGGCCGCCAGGCGATCGATGGCGGGGGTCTCGAAGAAGGGACTGCCCTGGCAGGAGAGATCCCGCCAGCCCATGTCGTCCACCAGAACCACGATGACGTTGTTCTTCTCGCCGGACCGTCGGGCAGTTGTTTCGGCGGGCCGCGGGACGACCACCTCGGGTTTCGCCGAGGCCGCACCCGAAGCCGTGGCAACCGCTGGCCTTTCGAGTGGAACCGTCACCGGCCAACCGGGATACTGCGCGGGACTGCCGTCGGCATCCGACCGGCCGAAGCGGGGCCAACATTCGAAGGTCAGCGTGCCAGCCGTGCCGGGGGCCGCACCGCGGAAGTCGAATCGCGCGATACCGTATCCATCGCCGCGCTTCTGCTCGTCCTTCACATCTTCCGGATTGGCATAGGCCACGACACGGATCCTGTTACCCAATCCGTCGAGATAGTCGCCGGTCCACGGGAGCGGGCTGTCCGGCACGGGATCGGTCCCGGGCTTCTCCTCGACTGGGTGCCACCAGCGGCCGTAGATGGTGTTCACCAGCGCAGGCGACGTGAACGACCATGGTCCGTCACCATGCTCGTCGATGCCGTGCTGCACGACCGCTGCAAGATGCTGGTCGCCACAGAGGTGGCTCGCCCCGGCGGCCTTGAGCAGGCGGAGCGCCTCGTTACGGCCCCGCTGCGGCCAACCGTTGCAATCGAGGTCGGCGAGAAGACGGTTGTCGGGCGTGCCATGGAGATGGACCGCGCCGCAGAAGGCCGTCTGAGAACGGGCGCACTTGGCCCGCACGCCGCCGGCGTCTGCGGCCCATCGCCCAAGCCAGTCCAGCTGCCGACGGCCGAGTAATTCCAGTCCGTCCAGGTCGATCGCCGCACGGTCGTAGTCGGGATCGGTGATGTGGTCCGGCCGCGGACCCATCTCGGGAATCATGCCCGCCGGACCCGTCTTGAACTTTCGATCCTCGAGGATCGCAAAGTCGACTCCTCCCACGATCAGCCGCGTGAAAAACACACCGATGCCCTGCTGCACGGGCCGCGGATCGATGGGGTCGGGAAGATGCCAGGTCTGCTGACGCTGGACCATGTTCACGTAGTCGGCGGGATAGAAGTAGCCTCCGTCGGCGCCGTCCTTGCGCGTGGCACGCCTCCCGCCCTCACCCCAGAGATTGGGATGCCCCACATCGTGATCATCCGGAATCGTGACGGTGGGCCGGTCACGGATCACGTCGCGAAACTGCAGTCCGAACTCGATCCAGCCAACCGTGTGCTCCGTGTGGCGATAGGTCTGGTCGCCCGCGAAGAAAAGCAGATCGGGATCGGCCGACCGCAAGCCGGCGATCAGCTCCTGCCGCTCACCGGGCGTGCGCGACGAGTTGCAGGACATCACGGCCACACTGATCTGGTCCTTCTCAGATGGATCGTGGCGCACGAGACCCTCGAAGAACGACGGACTCGCTTGGGGCTCGCCATGCCGGACGCGGTAGCGCCGGTCCTGCGAGGCGTCCCAATCGTCGACGCGGAAGTGCACGTCCCAGCCTGGATAGAGCACCGGCGAATGGCCGACCTCCTTCCAGCCGTCTCCTGCGTCGATCTCGAGCGACGCCTCGAGCGGCTCGTCCGGCTTGAGCGGAAAGAGCTGAGCGGTGAGCTTGAGCGTGCCCCGCGCAAGGACGGCGCCGACGGAGGCTACTTCTCTCCCGCCGACTACGTGAACATGGTCCAGCGTCAGCAGACCTGGCATCTTCCCGACCCCATCGATCCGCGGCCCGTGCAGCAGGGCATCGG
>JBJTBB010000479.1:0-3517 GCA_046091125.1 Planctomycetaceae bacterium | reverse complement strand
CGAGCGTCACCCCGCGCCCGCCCCAGGGCCCGCCCTCGAGCTGGTGGCGAGCGCACACGCCGCCGCTGCGGCCATACTGGCAGCGACCGTTGCATCGCTCTCGGCCACTCGACACCGTCCCATCCGGCAGAGAAGGATCACGCACGAGGATCTTCCGCTGACCTTGGCCGTGGGCGAATCGGGTCGCGTGGGGATCGACAGGCTCGCGGCGGCCGCGGCCGCCAAGGTGCTCAAACCCGCGAGGTGTCCGGCGGTCATCGTGGACTGCGGCACGGCCACGACGGTCGGCGTGCTCGACGCCGCGGGGACGTTCCTGGGGGGAGCCATTTTGCCGGGGCCGACCCTGATGGCCAGGTCGTTGAGCGATGGAACGAGCAGGCTTCCCGACATCGACCGTTTCGATTGGGATCACGTGCCGGCGATGCCCGGTACGACGACCGAAGAGGCGATCCGGGCGGGCATCGGCCTCGGGATCCGCGGGGCGGTCATGCACCTGGTGCAGGCGTCCCGGGCAACTCTCGCGGCCTCCGTGGTCGAGTCGGGGGAGTCGTCAACACCGCCAGTCGAGCCGGTCTGCTTTCTCACCGGCGGTAGTCGCTCGGCGATCCGTGAATCGCTGCCGGGCGCGGTCGAAGTGCCCGATCTCGTGCTCGCCGGGATCGCGCTGGCGGCCGCCCACTCGGCAGCGTGAGGCGGCGAGGGCCTGATACACTCTCGCAGCCATGACCATTCTCGACGATCCATCAACGACGCTGACGGCGTTCGGCCCGGCCAGCGAGCGTGCGATCGCCGCCGCTCGCGCGGCGGCTGACGCCAGAGGCAGCGACGTGCGAGTCCTCGATCTCCGTGGCTTGACGCCGATGTTCGATTATTTCGTGGTTGCGACCGGCACGAGTTCCCGTCAGATCCATGCGATGGCGGATGACGTGAAACGGACGTTGCTTGAGCGGCATGGCGATCGGCCCCGAGGCACCGAAGGCTACGCGGATGCCCGCTGGGTCGTGCTGGACTACGGTGATGTCGTGGTGCATCTCTTCGACGCGGCTGCTCGCGAGTACTGGGATCTCGAGGGACTCTGGTCCGACGGCAAAGTCGTGGCCGTCACCCCATGAATCGGTGTGCGTTGGCATGAACGTGCGGGGAGAGCTGCAATCCCGGGTGGCCGTCGCCCTGCGGAGTCTGATCGCGGATGGAGCGTTCCCGATCGATCCGGAGGAGATTCCGGCGCTCGTGTCACTCGTCCGCGAGGCGGCCGACCCGAAGTTTGGCGATTACTCGGCCACGCTTGCGATGCCGCTGGCAAAGCGACTCTCGAGACCACCTCGTGAGGTGGCCGGTGCGATCCTCGGCCGCCTGGAGCTCGGAGACCTCTGTGAGCCGCCCCACGGCCCCGTGGGGCCTGGGTTCATCAATCTTCGGCTCAGAGACGATGTGATAGCCCAGGCCGTAGCTGCCGCAGCCACCGACGATCGTCTCGGCGTGCCAACGGTGTCGTCCCCCGAGACCATCGTCCTGGACTACAGCTCGCCGAATGTCGCCAAGCCGATGCACGTGGGCCACATTCGTTCGACGGTGATCGGCGATGCCCTCACTCGCGTGCTCGCCTTCCGCGGACACCGCACGATCAGCGACAATCATCTTGGCGACTGGGGCACGCAGTTCGGGATGATTCTGTGGGGCTGGAAGCGGTGCCACGACGAGCGGGCCTTCGCGGTTGATCCCACGGCGGAACTCTCTCGTCTGTATCGGCTCGTGCGGAAGGTGGCCGACGGCAAGCCCGACGATCTCGCATCCGATCCTCTGGCGGGTCGACTTTCCGCCGAGCATCCGGACTGCGCGCGGGAAGTGCTGGCCGAAACGGCCCGTTTGCACGAGGGCGACCCGGAAAACCGCGGCCTCGGGGAGCGGTTCATGCCGGCCTGCCTCGCGGAGATCGAGCGGATTTATCGACGATTGGACGTCACCTTCGATCATGCCCTGGGAGAGAGCTTCTATCAGCCGATGCTCCGGGAGGTCGTGGAGGACCTGCTTGCCAGGAGGATCGCGGTCGAAAGCCGGGGTGCCATCGGAGTCTTCCTCCAGGGCCCGGACAAGCCTCCTTTCCTGGTCAGAAAGGCGGACGGCGCGTTTCTGTACGCCACGACCGATCTGGCGACGATTCGGTGGCGTCTGACGAATTGGCGTCCCAATCGGATCTTGTACGTGGTGGACCATCGACAGAGCCAGCATTTCCAACAGTTATTCGAGACATCGCGGCTTGCGGGCTACGGTGAATGCGACCTTGTGCATATCGGCTTTGGAACCGTGCTCGGGGAGGATGGTCGTCCGTTCAAGACGCGTGCCGGCGACACCGTCGGACTCGACAGTCTGCTCGACGAAGGTGTGACCCGGGCGTACGAAGTCGTCACCACTGCGGATCGAGAGCGGGGGACGTGCATGTCCGAGGAGGAACGGCGTCAGATCGCCGAGGCGGTTGGCATCGGGGCCATCAAGTACGCGGATCTGTCACAAAACCGCACCACCGACTACGTCTTCAGTTTCGACAAGATGCTCGAGATGAAGGGCAACACGGCGGCCTACATGCAGTATGCGGTGGCCAGGGTGGAGGGCATCTTCACAAAGGGCGGAATCCAGCGAGAGTCGGTTTGCGCGAGGGCCGGGTCGATCGAGCTGTCGGATCCCAGGGAGCGTGCCCTCGCCATGAAACTGCTGCGATTCTCGGAGACGCTCGAGGATGTGGAGGCCGACTATCGGCCGAATGTCCTGACGACCTGGCTGTTCGATCTCGCGGGATGCTATTCGAGTCTTTATGACGCGCTTCCGGTGCTGAAGGCCGAGGGGACGGTCCGCGACGGTCGGCTCGTCCTTTGCGACCTGACAGGACGCGCGTTGCGAAAGGGACTTGAGCTGTTGGGCATTCGGGTTCCCTATCGCATGTAGAAAATCCTGGCGGGTCACGATGCATCACATCGTGCCGTGCGACGGCTTTTTCCGAGAAGAGGGCGAAGAATATACTCCGCCTCCCGATCCCGCCTCGGCCTCACGGCCGTTGCCAAGCCGAGGGTTGCCATCACCCGCCCGATCGAATCGATCCGCAACATCGGCATCGTTGCCCATATCGATGCCGGGAAGACGACGCTCACCGAGCGGCTGCTTTTTTTCACCAAGGCCAGCCACCGTCTCGGAGAGGTTGATCGAGGCACGACGACCACGGACTTCGATCCGGAGGAACAGGAGCGGGGTATCACCATCTACTCCGCGGCCGTGACGTTTCGCTGGAAGGATGTCACCGTGAATCTCATCGATACCCCGGGTCACGTCGATTTCACCGCCGAGGTGGAGAGGAGCCTTCGGGTGCTCGACGGTGCCGTCGTGGTTTTCAGCGCGAGGGAAGGGGTCGAGGCACAGAGCGAAACTGTCGGGCGTCAGGCCGACAAAGATGGCGTGCCGAGGGTTGCGCTTGTCAACAAGCTCGATCGGGAGGGCGCGGATTTTCTCGGCACCGTCGGGCAGATCG
>JBJTBB010000478.1:0-3560 GCA_046091125.1 Planctomycetaceae bacterium | reverse complement strand
TTCGGAATCCGGGAAAGGCTGACGGCGTTTGGGAACGGCACCTTGCGTTTCCCGTCGTCGACAACGAGTCGCCACAGTTTGTCGACGTCACGGGTGACGGCAGACCGGAACTCCTGTTTCACACAGGCGGCGTGCTCGGCTTCGCGAAACCAAGTGAGCCGACCGGCAGGGATCGTTGGGTGTTCACGCCCTGTTCGGAGCCGCACAAGTGGGGGCAGTACACACACGGCCTCGGTCGAGGCGACATTAATGGCGACGGTCGCATTGACTTGGTGATGGGTGAAGGCTGGTGGGAGCATCCGGAGACGCTCGGGGGCCCCTGGTCGAAGCATCCCTTCTCCTTCACGCACAGCGGCGCTCAGAGGCATGTCTACGACGTGGATGGCGACGGCGATGGCGACGTGATCACGAGCCTCGCCGCCCACGGCTATGGTCTGGCCTGGTACGAGCAGGTGAGAAACAATGATGCGATCGACTTCGTGAGGCACATGATTCTCCCGCCCAATGCCGAAGGATCGGTCGACGGCGTTCAGTTCTCTCAACTCCATGCCGTGGAAGTCGTCGATATCGATGGCGACGGGCTGCGGGACATCGTCACTGGCAAGCGATTCTGGGCGCATGGTCCGCAGGGGGATCCGGATCCTGCCGGAACCCCGGTGCTCTACTGGTTCAAGCTCGTCCGGGATCCAGCGAGGGCCGTCGGGGAAAAGGTCACGTACGTGCCCCACCGGATCGACGATGGTTCGGGGGTCGGCACGCAGTTCGCCGTCGGCGACGTCGACGGTGACGGACGCACCGATATCGTCATCGGCAATAAGCGTGGCGGCTTCGTCTTTCGTCAGTCCACCAAGCAATGACCACGGCCCGCCGCTGAGAGCCAGGTGGAGTGGTGCCCGTCAACGGACCATCATGGCTGCGGATCCGGATTCTCGAAGACCCGCTCCTGAGCGATTCGTATCAACACGGGGCGGTCTTCCGACGTCTCAATCTGCCGGATGGCCTCCCGGACGGCGCTCGCTTTCCGTTGGCTGAGGTTCTTTGGAAAGTCCGGCTCTCCGTCCTCGAAGTCGGCAGCCAGTCGCTCGAGCTCCGGGAGGATGATACTTGCGTGAGCACCGTACTCTGTCAGGATCTTTGCCAATTCAGGTGTGCGTTCCTGACTGTCCCATGGATTCTGATTCCGGATGTAGTCGACGCATGCCTGCATCCCTTCCGCGACATGATGCTTTGCCAGGACCCGCAGTCCCTCGACACGGATCCCATCGGCGAACATTTCGCCGCTCGGTGCCGGCTCGACGACTGCCTTGAGAATGACGGGGAACAGTGGCTGGATCGCATCGGCAGACAGGTTTCGATAGACCGAACCAAAGTGACTTCTGGCGTAGCCATCCTCGTTCTTCAGTCCCGCCCGAACCGCGTCGTACAACTGCTGACGGTCAACTCCATCCAGCGATCGGCCCAGCAGGCCGTCACGGGCATCGAAGAGTGCCCGAATGAAGAATCGCTGCTGCATACCGCGTGGATCACGCTCAACCTCTCGCCGAGTGAGCAGACCGAGCATTTCCGGAACAGCGTCCACCGCAGGCTGGCCGATCGCGGCCAGGGCCTCGGCGGCTTTGATGCGCAGCCAGAGATCATCCGAATGAAGCGTGGCTCGCAGAGCGGGTACGGCTTCGGTGGCTCGTCCCTTTAGTTGCGCGATCGCCTGGCACGCACCAAGGCGGACGTTAAGAGACGTCGAAGAGACTCGCTCGACAATCTCGCCAACCGGCGCATCTTTGCGACGCCCCAACTCAATCGCCGCACGTTCTCGCAGAATCGGAGTCCAACTGCCTAGTTGCACGAGTAGTTCGTCCAGCGTCATGGCCCCGTAGAAGCTATGGCGATCCTTGTTGTTCCAGCCGCGGCCGGTGAGAACCAACCGTTCGGCGGTGGATTGGTCGAGTTGCGGGACGTTGCCCGCACGTTGGCCCGTGAGCCAGAGGCTCTTCAGGGGCACCGCGTACGCCAGTAAGACAGCCCCCGTGGCATCCCATCCGTGATAGCTGTCGTGTCCCGGCTCGGGTGGCCCCTGGTGGGCGAAGCCACCATCCGGCTCGCGGGCGAGGTCGTAGTACCATCCGCCGAACTCCTGCATCCAGGCCCCACAGGCGTGAGGTCCCGAAAGCGACAGGCCAGGCATTGCCCAGAGGATGTTGAAGAAGTTGCCAGTATGTCCGCAGTCCCGTTCGGGCCCGTGCGAGCACAGGCTCATACGGGCGAAGAACTCGGCACCGTCGCCGTGCCCCACGAGATTGAAGAGCACGGCGGCCATCCCGCACTTGCCGTTGTCTTCGTGCGTTTCCATCCAGGGAGCATGGTCACCATAGGGAATACACCCCTTGCCGATATAGAACCGCAACAGCCGGAGGCTGCGATCAATGGCTTGGGATACCACGGGGTCGTCCACGCCTGCGGCTTTCGCCATGACGAGCGAAATGGTCAGGGGAATGCCCGGCGAATTCATCATGCCGTAGCCGCCCAGGCGGCCGTCGGGCCGGGCAAAGCCATGGCCCCACGAGCCGACGGCGCTTTGACCGCGAGCGGCCTCCAGGGCCAATCGCGTCAGCCCGGGCATCACCGTCTCGTCACCGGTGGCGAGCGCATACTCGGCAAGGAACATCGTGGCGTAGCCGTAGTACCACGTCGCCATTTCCTTCGCGGAGAAGCAAGAGGCCCACTCCGCCTCCCGACGGACGAGCGGCTGATACTGGGGCAAACCGCTGGCCAGCAGGGCGAGTGCGTTCAAAGACCGGACGATAGGATTGGGAGCGTACCCAGGGGCGCTGAGGCGATCCGCCAGAGTCTCCCATCCGCGTTCGAGGATCAGGGCCGATTTCGGACAGTCGAAGGGAGCCTGGCCTCCGTAGCTACCGAGGATCGGCAGCTGAAGGATCACCGTCTCTGATTGACCGGCGCGCCAGCGGGTGACCTCCAAACGACCTCCAGCGGCCTCGGACTCAGCGACGCTGAGTGCACGGCCAAATTCAGTGCGTGGATCGAAAGAGAATGAGTGACCGCCGACGCCGAGGATGACATCACCCACGGCGAGTACTCCGTGGGCTGGAGTGCCCTCGGCAACCTTCGTAATCCTGATCTGGCGAGCATCGCTGGTGACGAGCCTGTCGGAAAACATCCAGCCGCGTGCGCCCGTTGCTCCGAGATTCCAGTCGTGCGTGAAACCCTCTGGAGTGCTCTCCCCCTCCGTAAAATTGGGATTTGTCGTCGGGGCACCCAAGGCAGCCAGCACGTGCGGCCATCCACCGAGCGTCAAGACACTCAATGCGGTTCGCCAGATGTGCATACAGTCGTCTCGTTCGACCTCAACCGTTTCAAACGAGATTTCTGGAGGATAACACGGGCAGAAGCTTCCCAACGAGCATGAGATCGATCGCTCGTTTATCGAGGGAGTGCGAGTGTTGCCGATCCCTCGCGTTGACCACTCCCCAGTTTCTGTACCAGGGCTCATGAGAGAGTTGGGGTACAGTCCGCGTGGTGTGTCGGAGGAAGGGGCGTAGCCC
>JBJTBB010000477.1:0-2663 GCA_046091125.1 Planctomycetaceae bacterium | reverse complement strand
ACTGGAGGCATCGATCTCGCGTTCGCTGGAGCGATTCGCTCGGGCACCCCTGGCCGATGCCGCCGCACAGGCGATCCTCGTGGAAACCCTGGAGAAGGCCGCTCGTGAGGACTGGCCCGAGATCATCGACTCCTTCAGCGTCTCGCTCGAAAGCGCGGCAGCCGAATCGCCGAACACGGTTCCTGACCGAGCTGCGGCGGCACCCGGCGGACTGACCGGCCCCGTCGACGCGGTCGCGCTCTCGACTGCCGAACCGTCGGCCGCGGAAACGGACGAGCCATCCGCCGAGCCCTCCAATGCCCGGACCGTGCTGTCCCCGTCGTCCGAAACCGATCCGGCCTCGAAGAAGGACGCCCCGACGCGAGAGGCTGATGGATCCGTTCCCCCGTCGGTCGGTGCAATGGACGACAAACGGTCGGCTCCAACACCCACGACAGCCGCACAGCCCTCGCCAGAGGAGATCGTCGCCTCGCTGCGGCGATCGCTCGCGGAGGCACGCCTGCGGGCGCCGCTGGTCATCGCCAACCCCTGCTTCGCCTCTCGGGTCCGGGGCTGGGCGGCCGTGGACCGGTTTCCCGAATCCCGATTCAGCCCCGGACAGCAGGTGATCGTCTACCTGGAACTGGAAAACCTCGTGGCCGCCGAGGATCCGTCCGGAGCCACCACCCGCATCGACACGGCCTTCCGTCTGACCGATGCGAACGGCCAACTCGTCCACGAGTGGACGTTCCCCACCGTCGAAGATCATTCGGCAAACCCCAGGACCGATTTCTTCGCCCGGTATTTCCTGACGATGCCGGAATCCGCCTCCGTGGGTCGCCATCAGTTGGAAATGGTCGTCACCGACAGGATCGCCGGCAAAGACGCCAAGAGCTCGTTGGGGCTCGACATTCGACCTGTCACGGGCGACCAATCGCGGTAGCCGTCGTCCCGTCACGGCCGCACTAAACCCCTCATTTCAATCGATTCCGACCCCTTCCCTACCATGGTTTCGCGGCCGTCATCGGCCCTGAAACGGCGGCCTGATGGCATGGTACGATCCTCGGCCTCCCGACGGGTGACGCCTCCGTCGGACGGGAGGTTTCCAGTGCCGCTGCTTGTCGCCGAGCAACTCGTAAAGGTCTTTTCCTCGGCCGATCCGGCGGCTGATGCCGTCCCGGCGGTCCGCGGCATCGACCTTTCCGTCGAGCAGGGGGAATTCGTGGCCATAATGGGCGCGAGCGGATCGGGAAAAAGCACCCTTCTCCACATGCTCGGCGGCATCACTCGCCCCACCTCGGGAAGGGTGCTTCTCGAGGGAGTCGACCTAGCCACGCTCGAGGACGACGCGCTCGCGGTTGTGAGGCGACGACGGATCGGCTTCGTCTTCCAGCGATACAACCTCCTGCCCGAGTTGACCCTTGTGGAAAACGTGTCGCTGCCGCTGGTCTTCGACGGTGTTGCGGCCGACCGCTGCCGGGACGCCGCCTTGAAGGCGATGGAGGCCGTCGGGCTCACCCACCGGTCTTCGCACAGACCGGATGCCCTATCGGGCGGCGAACAGCAGCGGGGCGCGATCGCGAGGGCTTTGGTCAACGATCCGGCGATCGTGCTGGCTGACGAGCCCACCGGCGCGCTCGACTCGGTGAACTCGAAGAACGTCATCGAACTTCTCACCAGGCTCACCCGGGATCGAGGGCAGACCGTCGTGATGGTCACCCACGACCGCTCCATCGCCGCTTCCGCGGAGCGCCTCGTGAGCGTGGTGGACGGACGAATCGAATCTGACCGTCCGCTCGCCGATACCTCTCGGGGTCGTGACACGGCCACGGAGATCCCATGAGGCTCTCGTCGCTTGTCCTTCGACAGTGGAAGAGCAGGCCCGGCAGGGCGTTGGCCACCGTGGCGAGCGTCGCGGTGGCCGTCGGCGCCGTCGTGGCGACCTGGGTCTCGGCCGACGCATCGCGGGTGGGCTACAGAAAACTCGCCGAGTCGATCGAGGGTCTGCCGACCGTGGACATCGTCGCCCGCGACGGGCAGCGGTACGACGCGACGATTATTCCCGCGGTGCTCGACATTCCGGGCGTGAAGGCCGCGATCCCGTTGATCTACCGTCGGACCAAGATTCGCAACGGCGACCGTTTGACATACCAGGTCGTCGCGGGGTTGAGCGTTTCGGATCTCGTCCAGGCGGGCATTCTCGAACTGACCGAGGGCCGCCCCTGCCGCGGCACGGACCGATTGCTGCTGAGCGAAAAGCTCGCCGAGGCGATGAACATCGGTGTCGATGACCGGTTGGTGTACTACTCCAATTCCGGGCCCGGGATCGCGAAGGTCTCGGGCATCGTCACGGATGCGTCACTCCAGCCCTTCTCGGAAGGCGGTGGAGTGGTGATGGACATTGGCGGTCTCAAGGACGCCTTTCGTGAAACCGGACACGTCGACCGTACCCGGCTGCTGATCGACGCGTCGATCGACCGTCGTAAGGTCGTCGATGCCCTGCAGGAACGGCTGCCGGAATCGCTCATGGCAACGGTCCCCGCCGGGCGCGCGAGCATGGCGAGCGACATGCTCGCCGCGGCCAACCTCGGGCTCGATTTCGTGACGTCGCTGACGGTGGCAATGGCCTGGTTCATCGTCGGCAACACGATGCTCATGAATGTCACCGAGCGTCGCCGCTCGTT
>JBJTBB010000476.1:0-4012 GCA_046091125.1 Planctomycetaceae bacterium | reverse complement strand
GCCGAAGTGTCGACAGCCGAGGCCAAGTGGGCCATCGAGCGGGCCGCCCGCGAGGAAAAGCGGTCGAATGCGATCTTGCTCGCCCGGGGAAGGCTCGCCGAGGCCGAGGCGACCTACGAGCCGAAGCGTCAGGAACTTCTGAAACAGCGGGCCGATCGGATCGCGGCGATGATGGCGGCTCTCGAGAAACACCTGGCCGATCCTGAGGCCCCGCTCCGGCGATTCGAGGAGGCCGCGATGAAAGCGGCCACGTGGTGGGTGGCGATGCCGAAGGCCGTAGAGTCTCGTGCAAAAGCGGAGACACGTGTGCTCGAGGATGGCTCGGTGCTCGTATCGGGTCCGCTTGCCGACGACACAACGACGTTCACCGCCCCCCTGATGCTCTCCAAGCTGTCAGTGATCCGTCTCGAACTCCTCGCGGATGCGAGCCTGCCAGGTCGCGGGCCCGGGCGAGCTCCTGACGGCAACGTCGTCATCAACGAGATCACCGTGGAGGTTTATCCAACGGCCCGTCCGACCGAGGTGCGCAAAGTCGTCCTGCATCGCCCTCAGGCGGATTTTTCCCAGGACAACCTGGGTGTCAATCTGGCCATCGACGGCGACCTGAATGCCGGTCGTGGCTGGGCGGTGTCACCGCAAACCGGCCAGGATCATTGGGCGGTCTTCGAGTGCAAGGAGAGGCTGGAGTTCTACGAGCCGATGGAAGTCCGGCTGCGAATCGAACAGAAGTATCCGGGCGGAAAGCATGCGATGGGCCGATTCCGGGTCTCGGTGAGTGATTCGCCGGGCGAGATCCTGCTTGGAGTCCCTGCAAGGGGCGCCGAGTTGGCCTCCATTCCCCGAGGGAATCGCTCGCCGGCCGAGATCGAGCTCCTCGCGAGGATCGCCGCTGCCAGGGACCCTGAACTGCGCAAACTCGAGGCCGATCTCGCCTCTGCAATCAGTCCCCTTCCGGCTGATCCGATGGTGACCCAGCGGCTCGCCGAGTTGGCCGACGCCGAAAAGCCTGTCATCGACGATCCGGCGATCGTGCGGCTGCGTTCGGACGCCGCTGCGAGTGCCGGACAGCTTTCCGAGAAGCGGCTCACGGCGATCCAGGATCTTGCGTGGGCCCTGATCAACAGCCCTGCATTCTTCTTCAATCACTGATACCTTTATCTGTCAGCTGTCGTGTTCGATCGAATCAGTTTCCCAATTCGGCCTCCATCCCTCCTTCAGGAGCGTTAGTCATGCTCGTCATCCCCGGTCGTCCAGGCAAGGATCTCTGTGACGCGAATCTCGGTACGAGTCGGCGGGCGATCCTGCGGGCCGGAGCCGCGGGTCTTTTCGGCCTCTCGCTCCCGTCCATGCTGCGGCGGCGCGCGGCGTCGGCGAACGAGGCATCCGCCACTGCCGGTGCCCGTGCCGCGGCGCCGGGCTGGGGACGGGCCAAGAGCGTGGTGCTGATCTACCTTCAGGGAGGGCCGAGCCACATCGACCTCTGGGACCCGAAGGAGAACGTTCCCGACAACGTACGCAGCACGTTTAAGAGCATCCCCACGAAGCTCCCCGGCGTGCAATTCACCGAAAACCTTCCGAAACTCGCGGGACTCAACGACCGCTTCACGCTCATCCGGTCGATGAACTACACGCCCAACGGCCTGTTCAATCACACGGCGGCAATCTACCAGATGATGACGGGCTACACGACCGACAAGGTCAGTCCATCTGGACAGCTCGAGCCCCCCAATGCCAAGGACTTCCCGAACTTCGGCTCCAACATCGTCCGGCTGAAGCCATCGGATGAGCCGATGCTCCCCTTCGTGATGCTGCCACGACCGTTGCAGGAGAGCAACGTTGTCGGCAAGGGCGGGACAGCCGGCTTCCTCGGCAGGGACTTCGATCCCTACACGTTGTTTCCCGACGGCGATGACATGGATATGCGGAAAATGGAACGGATCCGTGTCGATGATTTGCAGCTGCGGACCGATGTGTTCGCCAAGCGGCTCGAGCGTCGGGCGAGGCTGCGGGATGCGATCGATCGCACGATGCCCGAACTGGATCGGGCGGTCGCCGATTACAAGCTCGACGAGTACTACGAGCGGGCTCTCGGCCTCGTCATTTCAGGAAGGGCGCGGGAGGCGTTTGCGATCGACAGGGAGGAGGCGACGCTACGGGATACCTTCGGTCGAAACACCTTCGGTCAGAGTCTTCTTCTGGCCAGACGACTCGTCGAGGCCGGGACGCGCGTGGTGGAAGTCGTCTGGCCCAAGGTTGCCAACTCCGACAACCATTCATGGGATCATCACGTGGGCCTCGACGCGCGGATGAAGGATCAGTCCGGCCCGATGCTCGACACAGGACTTTCGGCGTTCCTGGCTGACATGGACGACCGTGGGCTGCTCGATGAGACGCTCGTGGTCGCCGTGGGCGAGTTCGGACGGTCTCCCCAGAAGGGTGTGAGCACCTCCGGCAACGGCAACTCGGCCGACGGACGCGATCACTGGCCGTACTGCTTCACGGCGCTTGTCGCGGGAGCTGGTGTCCGTCGTGGGTATGTGCATGGCAAGAGCGATGCGACGGCTTCTGCTCCGCTTGAGGATCCGGTGCATCCCACGGAACTGCTCGCCACGATCTACCATGCGTTTGGAATCGATCCGGAAACCATCGTCTACAATCACCTCAATCAGCCACGAGAACTCGTGAAGGCCCAGGCCGTCACGAAACTCTTCGCCTGAAGAGGATGCATCACTTTCCGCGGACGCCTCGGCGGCTGCCGTCGGTTGGCCGGGTGTCCGGGTTTGTGATGGATGAGAGGCATCCCCAGTGTGTCGCCCCTTCCCATTGCTGACTCTGACGGCGTTTTGCACCGTGCTGATGATCGGCGATTTTCCAGCGTCTGCCGAGACGACTGCTGAGGCCGTCTCGAAAGCCGTCGAGCGTCTCGGCTCCGAGCACTTCTCCGAACGCGAGGCGGCAGCTCGCGTCCTCTTCGAGGCCGGAGAGGAGGCCGTGCCGGCCCTGGCCGAGGCCGCACGGCACGACGATTTCGAGATCCACACCCGCGCGATGGAGGTGTTGGGGGAACTGCTGACGTCGGAGCATCCCGGCACGGTCGCGACCGTGGAGCGGACGCTGGAGGAAATCAGTGAAAACTCTGACGAGGCCGCGAGGCTGCGGGCGCTTGCGATGCTGCGGTTTCATCATGCTGGCCTCAACGACGAAGCCCGTGCGCGACTGGAAGCACTCGGAGCGGTCGTCACCGAGGGCTACCTTTCCGATGGGACGCACGGCGTCCACGTCGTGCTCAACGCGACCTGGAAAGGGAGTGACGAGGACTTCCGCAGCATCGCCCGACTCCAGGGCGTGGTCCACGTGGGCATCCATGGCGTCCCGCTCGGCCCCGAGGCTCTCGTACACCTCCGGAGGGTACGGGGGCTGCGGCAGGTGGAACTTTTCGGAACGGGTGCCGACGAGGTCGCTTTGACAGAAGTCCGTCGACGCTTTCCTGAAGCCAAGATCGATGTGCGGCAGGGTGGCAAGCTCGGCGTGGCCGGCACCCCCGGTGTCGGACCCTGCAGGATCAGCCGCGTTGAGCCCGGATCTGCTGCGGACCGTGCGGGGATCGAGGAGGACGACATCGTCATGGCGATTGACGGCCGTCCCGTGCAGAGTTTCCAGGAATTGACCGAGTCGATCGGTCGCAAGGGGGCCGGAGACGAGGTCGAACTCAGGATCGAGCGCAACTCCCAGCCACTCGTGCGGACGGTTCGTCTTGGGGGCTGGGAGTGACGCCGTCCGGAACACCGGCCCGGGAGTTAAGCATGACGGCACAGCCCGAAGACGTTGTCGAGGTGCACTGGCACGAGCATGCCGTTTCACGCGATGAGCGGGAACGCGCGTCGGGGCACCGCGGCTGCGTGGTCTGGTTCACGGGCCTCTCCGGCTGCGGCAAGAGCACGCTTGCCAACCTGGTCGACCACATGCTCCATACCCGTGGGGTCCGCTGCTACGTCCTCGACGGGGACAATGT
>JBJTBB010000475.1:0-10184 GCA_046091125.1 Planctomycetaceae bacterium | reverse complement strand
ATTGGGCTCGCCGAGAACCGTGTCCGTGCCCTGGTACAAGCCGCCCATGCGTCTGGCGTCCTGCCCTTCGCCGAGCGTCACCGCGACGTCGACGAGACCGACCGCTGCGGGCGCGGCCGCGGCCGCCTCGAAGACGACGAGTGCCGCTGGTGCCGCCGCTTCGAGGGTCGATGCGATGGCCGAGACTCCCGCAGGCAGGCCGTCGAGGGCGATCGCCACCGAATCGTTGCAGCCCTCTCGTGATGCATTGAGGACCAGCGCCGTGCGATTGCCCCGTGGGACCGCGGCAACGAGCCGCTGCTGCGTGCGGGTCGTGGCCGGTGGCACGGAGACTGTCACCTTTTCGACGACGGGTTCGAGATCCAACCACCACACAAACTCCGGCCCACCCCGTCGCTGAAAGTCACTCACTCGGAGCAGGAATGATTCCTCGGCCGGCGTGGTTACCGTCAGAAGGCTGTCGGGCCCATCCGCGTCGTCACTGGAGGTGATCTGCTGGCGCTTGTCGTCATCACGGTGCGCGGCGACCACGAGATCAATCGGGGAGCCGATCCGGCGACCCCAACCAGTGACCCGCCACTTCGAACCCTTCTCGGCCTTCACGCGAATCCAATCGACGTCGTCCGATGCGTCCATCCGGCCGCACGCGGCCACCGTATCGACCAATTCATCGGGCTGCGTCGGCTCGTCGTTGGGCTCGCTCTCGAGAAGAGGAGCCTTCTCGGTCGGCCGCAGCGGCACGCGGACGGCGGAGTCGGTACCGTCCCGCGTGGGGCAGACCCAGGCCAGACGGTCGATTCCAGCGGCAGGTATGCGAACCCGCTGCCGAAACGGTCCGTCCGGATCCCCCAGCCACTCGACCTCGAACTCCTCGCCCACGACACCGCCCGGTGGAAAAGCCGTTTTGGGCACCGCGAATGTCCCGAGATGCAGGAGGTAGACGCCATTTCCGGAATAGGCACTCTCGCGGACCCTCAGCACGTATTCGCCGGCCTTCGGAACCGTCAGCGTCAGCGCTGGATCCTGGGAGAGCAGCGGATGGTCGTCGCAGGCGGCCACGACGAAACCAGCTTCGTCGACCAGTTCGAGATGCGTGTCGAGCATCTGCTGGTCGAGCCTCACGGACTCCACGACCGCGCTGAGCCTCGCTCCGGCAGGAAGATTCAGACGGTAGCCGTCGACGTCCTCGCCACGAATCGTCCCCCAGATGGTACGCGTGCCGCCGAGTGCATCGACCGGCATGGCCTTCCCGGGAAGGTCATTGGGCTCTTTTTCCTGATCCTGCGGCCAGCGATGAACCTGGAATAGACGGAGTTCCGAGAGGCCCGTGGCCGTGCGCACCCGCATTCGGGGTGCGCCAAGCGGACAATCCGCGGGAATACGGACCGTGGCCTTCACGCCGGCGCCTGCGGCCTCAAGCGACACCACCTCGATGCGACCCTCCTCGAAAAAGAGCTCCTTGGGATCGGCAAGATCCGATCCCGTCAGCGTGAGTTGCACTTCCGTGCCCCGCGTGCCGGCGGGCGGCTCGATGCGATCGAATGCCGAAACAGGGCGGACATCAACCCCGAACGACCCCAAGGCCGCGAGACACCACGCAGCGAGCCACAGCCGATCCACGCGGAGTCCTCGGTCCACGATGCCCCATGCGATGGTCCGCTTGTCCATGTAATCCCCTTTTTCGTAATCCACTTTTCGGTAAACCCCGGTTGCGTCAACCACCCGTTGCCGACCAATCTGCGCCTTGCCGCCCGTCGTCCAATCCTTCGGTCGGATCCCACCGCCGATTGGTAATCGATGGGCCAACGGTCCGCACCGAGCGACCAGTGCGGCCGCGTCCGCCGGGCCGACTTCAGGCCAGGAGATCCTCGCGAACCTTACCGCCATCGACGATTTCGATGGGCCGATTGCCCGGAGCAACGAGTTCCTTGTCCGCCACGATCCCCAGGCAGTGATAGACCGTGGTGGCCATGTCTTCGACGGTCAGCGGATTCTCGGCCGGCTCGGCGGCGATCGGGTCGGAAGAACCGTAGACCATGCCCCGCTTGATGCCACCACCTGCGAGTACGATCGAGAAGACTTTCGGCCAGTGATCCCGGCCGGCATCCTTGTTGATCTTGGGCGTACGGCCGAACTCGCTCGAGACCATGACGAGCGTCGAGTCGAGCAGCCCTCTCTCCTCCAGGTCCGTGATCAACGCCGCGTACGCCTGATCGAAGGGGGGGAGCGTCTTTGTAATGTTGTCGGTGATCTTCTGATGCATGTCCCAACCACCGTAATTCAGCGTGACCAGACGGACACCCGACTCGATGAGCCGCCGCGCAAGCAGCATCCGCTGACCAGCCTGGTTCCGTCCGTACCGATCCCGCATGGAGTCGGATTCACCTGAAATATCGAAAGCCGACTTCGCCTTGTCGCTGCTGACGAGGTCGTACGCACGCTTGTAGAACTCATCCATGGCGTCGAGATCAGTGGAATCCTCGAGGCGCTGAAAGTGGCGACCGACCACTTCTCGCAGATGCCGCCGGGTGGCGAATCGACCATCGTTCACGTCGCCAGGCAGCGAGAGATCCCGCACCGAGAAATTGGAGTCGGCAGGGTCCGCGCCCAGGGTGAAGGGGCCAAACGCGCTTCCGAGGTAGCCGGCGCCTGCGTCAGGGGCGGGCAGCCGTGGAAAGCAGACGTACGGTGGAAGGCTCGCCCGCGGTCCGAACTCATGGGACACGACGCTGCCGAAGCTCGGGTAGGTGATCGCCGGGCTCGGCCTGTAGCCCGTGAACATGTTGTGCGTACCCCTCTCGTGAGCCGCCTCGCCGTGCGTCATTGACCGCACGACCGTGATGCGGTCGGCGATGGCAGCCGTCTTCTCGAGCTTTTCGTTGAACAGCACACCGGGCAGGGGTGTCTTGATGGTGTCCATGTCGCCGCGGTATTCGAGCGGCGCAAGCGGCTTGGGGTCGAACGTCTCCTGATGCGCCCATCCTCCTGGGAGCCAGATGTGGATGACGCTCTTGGCGGTGCCCTCGAAGGCGGCGAACTGCTTGGCATCGGCTCTCGCGGACTGCATTCTCAAAAGTCCGCCGAGCGACAGGCCGAGCCCGCCGACCGCGCCCACCTGGAGAAACTCGCGGCGTCCAGTCCTCGGCTGACCACCGCCGCAAACCGTGGAAAAGTTCGTCAGAGAACGCGGCATGACATGGACCTCCCGAGTGATGGATCTGCCTCGAGGACACTCTTGGAAACGATTACTATGACAATCGGACGGGGGTCAACGCAACCTTCTGTGAAACCCTGACGATCCGGTGGATGGGAGGGAGTATCGGGGGCCTGCGGCAAGGTTTCAGCATCATCCGTCCGGGCGTGGATCCTCCTCGGGTAACGTCCGCTTGCGTCGCAGGAGATGATGGTAATGCTGAGCGAAGCGGTGGGCTTCGTCCCGCACGTACTGCAGCAGCCGTAGGGAATACGAGTCCTTGGAGAGGGCGAGCGGCTCACTGCGACCGGGTACGAACACCTCCTCCTCGCGTTTCGCGAGGCTGATGATGCACGGCGGGGTGATGCCGAGAGCCCCCACGGCGGCGATTGCCGCAGCGAGTTGGCCCTTGCCGCCATCGACGAGAAAGACGTCGGGCAACGACGTTCCATCGCGGGCGAGCCGTGCGAACCGCCGCGAAACAACCTCATGGATGCTTCGAAAGTCATCGATTCCCTCGACCGAACGGATCCGGTAGCGCTTGTACCCCGGCTTGAAGGGAAGGCCATCGAGAAACTGGACGAGGCTCGCGACGGTCTCGCTGCCCCCGAGATGGGCGATGTCGACACCCTCGATGACCCGAGGCGGCTTGGCGAGCTTCAGCACGCTCTTGAGCCCCGCGAGGCCCTTCTTCGGGTCGACCATGAATACCTCCGGCTGGACGTGCTCCTCGAGGTCCCCTCGTTGATCGAGCGTCTCCAGCAACCGGATCTCGTCCCTGAGCCGTGCGGCCTTTTCGAATTCGAGCGAGGAGGACGCCTCGAGCATGTCCCGGCGCATCTCCTCGAGGAGTCGCTCCTTGTTTCCGTCGAGAAACGTCCGCAGTCGCATGATGTCGCGTCGGTACTCCTCCTTCGAGATCCGCAGGTTGCACGGGGCCGTGCACTGCGCGATGGACGCGAGAAGGCATGGACGGAACCAACGCCACTTGGGGTCGTCGGTCTCGATGTCAAGCGAACACGTGCGGAATTGGAAGATGCGTTGCAGCACGACCAAGGCCCCGCGAAGCGAACCGGCACTCGGAAAGGGACCGTAGAGCTTCACGCCTTTCCGCCGCGGCGTGCGAGTGATTTCCACGCGAGGATAGTCCTCGTGGGTGGTGATCTGCAGGTACGGGAACGTCTTGTCGTCCTTGAGATCGCTGTTGAATCTCGGCTGGACATCCTTGACGAGCCGACTTTCGAGCAGCAGCGCGTCCACTTCGCTGGCCGCCTCGAGAAAATCGACGTCGCGGATCTCGCGGACCAACTCGGCGGTACGGCGGTCCTCCGCGGCGGCCTTGTGGAAGTAACTCGAGGCCCGCGCCCGCAGATTTTTCGCCTTTCCGATGTAGATCACCCGTCCGGCGGCGTCCTTCATCAGATAGACGCCAGGTGTCGTTGGAAACGTCTTTACCTTGTCTGCCGCCAAGGAGCGGTCGCGGGCCGCGGCCGACTCGTCGGTGTCGGCCGGCAGGGTTTCGCCGTGTGTGTGACGGGATGGCTCACCGGTTGATTCGGGTTCCGAAGGATCCATGGACACGATTCTAGGGTCCCCGCGGTCGGGACTGTCTGGCGGGCGATATACTGGAGACCTTTTCACGAATGCGGAGCGGTCGACCGCCAACTGTCGCCCGCGCTGCCGGCGCGACGGGTCACAGCCGGTGGTCCACGGCACGGGTTTCGGAGAAACGACACATGGCAGCGCCACAAACGGCGGGACGGCTCGACTCCGTCATGCAGGAAGACAGGCTGTTCCCTCCGTCACGAGAATTCGCGTCCCGGGCGCGAATCGGATCGCTCGAGGAGTACCGACGGCTGTATGACGAGGCGCGGGCCGACCCAGACGGTTTCTGGGACGCCCGGGCCCGGACGCTTCCCTGGAGCGTGCCCTACTCCCAGGTTCTGGATTGGCAGCCACCGCTCGCTCGCTGGTTCGTCGGTGGCAGGACCAATGCCTCGGCGGCCTGCCTTGATCATCAGATCGCCTTGGGAAGGGGCGGAAAGACGGCCCTCGTTTGGGTCGGCGAGCCCGCTGGTGAAAGACGCACGCTCACCTACGCCCAACTGCGGGACGAGGTTGCGCGATTCGCCTCAGGACTCGAGTCGCTCGGCGTCCGTAGCGGAGACGTGGTGTCGATCTACATGCCGATGACGCCCGTATTGGTCATCGCCATGCTCGCCTGCGCGAGGATCGGAGCGGTCCACTCGGTGATCTTCGGGGGTTTTTCGAGTGAGGCGATCGCCGAACGGAACAACGATGCCGAGGCGGTGGCGATCATCACGGCCGATGGTGGCTGGCGCCGGGGTGCGAAGCTTCCCCTGAAGGCGAACGTGGACGAAGCCCTCGCCAAGTGTCCGACAGTGCGGCATGCGATCGTCCT
Organism: Planctomycetaceae bacterium; assembly: GCA_046091125.1. Taxonomy (GTDB): domain Bacteria; phylum Planctomycetota; class Planctomycetia; order Pirellulales; family UBA1268; genus UBA4655. The sequence goes on along the minus strand of JBJTBB010000475.1, from coordinate 4,569 downwards.
GCGGCGAACGGGTCAGCCGGTGGCGATGCAGGACGGGCGGGACGTCTGGTGGCACGACCTCGTGGCCGGTGTCCAGCATGGGCGAGAGCCGGAGCCGATGGATTCCGAGTCGCCCCTGTTCATCCTTTACACGAGCGGGTCGACGGGGAAACCAAAGGGCATCAAGCACACCCCCGCCGGCTATCTCCTGTGGGCCAAGACCACCGCCGAGTGGGTGTTCGATCTCCGCGACGACGACCTGTTCTGGTGCACTGCCGATTGCGGCTGGATCACCGGCCATAGCTATGTGACGTACGGACCGCTCGCGGCCGGTGCGAGCATTCTCATGTACGAGGGGGCGCCCAACACCCCGCACGAGGGGCGATTCTGGGAGATCATCGAGCAGGAGAAGCCCACGATTTTTTACACCGCGCCCACGGCCATCCGTTCCTTCATGAAGTGGGGCATGCAGCACATCGAGGGCCGCGATCTCTCGAGCCTGCGGCTTCTGGGCAGCGTCGGGGAGGGCATCAATCCAGAGGCGTGGATGTGGTACCACGAGGTGATCGGCGGCAAACGTTGTCCGATCGTCGACACCTGGTGGCAGACGGAGACGGGCGGGATCATGATGAGTCCGCTCCCCGGATGCACGCCTACCAAGCCCGGCAGTTGCACGCTGCCGCTGCCCGGAGTCGTTCCGCAGATCGTCGATGCGGAAGGAGTGGAAGTGGAGGATGGCAACGGCGGATGGCTCGTTATGCAGCGGCCATGGCCTGGGATGCTGCGAGGGATCTGGGGGGACGATGCCCGTTTCCGAGAGACCTACTGGACGAAGGTGCCTGGGAAGTATCTCGCCGGAGACAACGCCCGCCGCGATGCCGACGGCTACTACTGGATCATGGGCCGGATCGACGACGTTTTGAATGTCGCAGGTCATCGACTCTCCACCATTGAGATCGAAAGCGCGCTTGTGAGCCATCCATCGGTCGCCGAGGCGGCCGCCGTCGGCAAGCCCCACGAGGTGAAGGGCGAGGCGGTGGCGGTGTTCGTGACCCTTCGCGGCGGGGAACCGGACGATGCCCTGAAGGAAGCCCTTCGGAAACACGTGAGGCACCAGATCGGGGCATTGGCCGTGCCCGATGACATCCATTTCACGGCGAGCCTCCCCAAGACCCGTAGTGGAAAGATCATGCGTCGGCTGCTCAAGGACATCGCTGCCGGGCGGGAGACCGTTGGGGACACGACGACGCTCGAGGATTACACCGTCCTCGCCCAGCTGCGGGGCAACGACGAATAGTCGGCCCGCGGTCAGTCTTTTCCCGTCGAGACCCTTCGTGGCGGTTTCGCGCTGACGGGTCCGATTTGCCGGGGTAGGCTTCAGCATCCCTGCAGTCGAGGCGGATTCTCCCAGAGGTTTTGCTTTCGTATGAACGCAGCTTCCGCTGAAGCGGTGTCGGTTTCAGACCTTTTTTGCACGATTCACGATGCCCCGGCGGAGGACAGGCTCGCGACCGCGATCTGCTCGCTTGCGAGCGAATGGCCCGACCGGCCGGCGATCGTCTCGAATTCCGGCGTGAACATCGGAGAATCGACGACCGTCTACCACCGCACCGCGACCGATTACGCCTCGCTCGCCGCCCGCGTGGCCGACCTCGAGGCGAAGCTTGTCGAAACCCGACCGATCGGCATCGTCGCCCGTACCAAGAGGGTCGAGTCGCTCGTCGTGATCGCAGCGGCGTGTGGGCGCCAACACGTGCCGCTGGCCGTCCTCGCCGAGGATGCTCGAGACTTGGTCGGAGAACTCTCTGATTGGACGATCATCGATGATTCCCTCTCGCTTCAAGCGGGCCCCGGGTCGTCCCAGGCCCGCGGTGAGGTCGAATCGGTGCCTCCGCGAGTCGTGTTGGCGACCACGGGCAAGAGTGGCCCACCGAGATTGGTCGATCATTCCTGGGACTCGCTCGTCGCGGCGGCGGCGACCGTCGTGGCGGATTGTCGGAGCGTGGCCTGGCTCCTGACCCATGATGCGACCCGCTGGGCGGGCATTCAGGTGTGGATGCAGGCTTTGCTCACAGGAGGTCGGCTGATCGTGCCGGCGAACCGTGCGGCCGATACCGTCGTCCGGGCCCTCGTGGATGACGAGGTCGCCGTTCTTTCCTGTTCGCCCTCCCTGGCAAAGTCCATTGTCAGCGACCAGCGCGTCGACAGGAATCTCCTCTCGAAGGCGTCGGTGCGGCGAGTCCTGCTGTGCGGTTCGGCAGCGAACGAAGAACTGCTCGATCAGTTGGGAAAGGCCTTTCCCACGGCGTCCTTGCTGCAGATCTCCACCACGAATGAATTGGGCGAGGTGTTCCGGGTGGCCGACGGACGGCCCGGCTTTCCAGCGTCGTGGCTGGGCCGATCGCTGCCGGGCGGCGCCAGACTGAGGCTCAGTCGCGACGGACGCTTGCTCGTTCAACTCTCGCGTGACACCGCAGAGGTCGAGACCGGCGACGTGGTGGAATTGAAAGGGGATCGCTGCCATTTCACGTCGCGCGTCCGCGAGGCGGCGGGTGATTGAACGGTCCGCCGCCGTACGGCCCTGAGAGGCTGGCCCGACCGCGTCGGAGCCGGTATCGTTTGCGTCATGAACGATGTCCCCCTCCCGATGCCTGTTGACGGCATGGAGACCTTCCAGAGCCAGCCTTCACTCGTCGCCTGGCTCGTCGCTCCGCTCGATCCAACTCCCGGGAGCCGGCTTCCGCCGCTTCGATACTGGACGCTGGCCAGGGAATTAGCAGCTCGTGGGCATCGGGTCGTCTGGTGGACGCCCAGCGTCGAAGATGGTTCCCTCGAGCAGCGAGACGGCCCGACGAGCCTCGAGGGACTCGAGTCGTTCGAATTGCGGACGATCCAGGTACCGGCCTATCGCGGTCGCTTCTCTCGGCGACGATTCGCCTCGCATCGCGCATTTGCCACCCGGTTCGAAGACGAGGCGATGGCCGCCATCGCCGGGGGCACGCTCGACCGGCCGGACGTCGTGATCGCCAGCCTTCCTCCGCTGGAGTCGGCGGAGTCAGCGTCGCGGCTGTCCCGAAAGCTGGATACGACGATCGTGATCGACCTGACCGAGAATTGGCCCGATCGCGAACTCGCCTCCGTGGGCAACTCCTGGATCCGGCGGTTTGTCTATGCCTGCGCCGCGGCGACGTTCAAGGGGATCACGGTGGAATCGCTTCGGCGTCGACGAGGTTTGCTGGTCGACGCCGCCGATGCCGTGGTGGCCACCTCCGCGGCGGTGGCCGAGGTATCGACGGGCCGGGCGGATGTGAAAATCTTCCCGGTCGGTGCGTTTCCGCAGGAGTTTGTGCTGCGCAAGAGGGATCTGTCGGAAGGAGGCACCGCTTCCAACTCCGGCGAGGACATTGTGGTGGACTCGCCGCGGAATCCATCGATCTCGATCGTCGTCCCGGCGGATTGTCTGACGGACGCCGAGATGGACTGCCTGGCTGATGCCAGTCGGCAACTGTCCAGGGAGAATCTTCAGGCATGCTTCCAAATCGTCGGGAGTAACGCCGCTCGCCGCCATCTCGAACGGGCTGCGGGCATGCAGCTGGGCAACGCGTGCCGTATGACGCCAGTCAGGATCTGCGGCCGGCACGAGTGGCTGTCGATCGTGGGTTCGGCCGATGCCGCCATCGTCTTCGGTCCGGTTCATGAGCCGTTCGCAATTACCGTAGAGACCTGCGAATGCCTCGCTGCTGGGCTGCCCGTCATCTGTGCGGCCGACGAAGCCGGAGGTCAGCTTGCCGACTTGGTCGAGCGGCACGGCGGCGGTGTCTGCTTCCAACGTGGTGACCATCGTTCGCTGGCCGATGCGATCCGTCGGCTTGCCCGAGAAACGGCGAGACGTTCGTCGGCCGCCGTGACGGCGCGTCGCCTCGCGGAGCGGGAGTTCGATCGCGAGCGGATCTGCTCGGCCTACGCCGATTGGCTCGAGTCACTGGCCTGACCGGGGTGGCCGTGGCCCTTCACCGCGTCCAGTCCTTACACTCGCGGCATGAAACCTGGGACCGATCCTCCGCGCACGCTCCTTTCGGCGGTCTCGTACCTCGGGCCGGGCATCATTCTGGCCAGCGCAATCGTCGGTTCCGGCGAACTGATCGCCACCACACGCGTGGGTGCCGAAGCGGGGTTCGTCCTGCTGTGGCTCATTCTGATCGGCTGCGCGATCAAGGTCGCGGCACAGGTGGAGATCGGGCGGGCGACTCTCACCTGGGGTCGGACGCCGCTTGTGGCCTTCGACGACGTGCCTGGGCCGAGGTTTGCGGGACGCGGATGGATCTACTGGGGCTGGGCGCTGATGACGATTCTGATCATCGTGCAACAGGGGGGCATCCTGATCGGTGTTGCCCAGTCGCTCGCCGCAGGCATTCCGCTTTCCGACGAGGCACGAGAGTGGAACCGGGTGCACGACGAAGCGGCTGCCGCTCGCATCGACGAGGCGGCGGCCCGCCGTCAGGGAGATCTGAAACGGGCTGAACGGCAGCACGAGATCTTCATACGACTCGAACGCGAGGCCGAGGGTCTCGCGTTCGAGTCGTATGAAGA
>JBJTBB010000474.1:0-4179 GCA_046091125.1 Planctomycetaceae bacterium | reverse complement strand
TCGGTGCCACGAGCGTGCACCTCGTCTGCGGCATCTTCGGCACGCTCTGCGTGGGTCTGTTCACGACGGCCGACCTGAGCACGACGCAGGCGATCGGTCCCTACGGCGTGGCCGCCGTCGGCGGTCCGAAGGCGGGCCTGTTCTTCGGCGGCGGCACGGAGCAACTGATCGCCCAACTCGTGGGCGTCGTGCTCGTCGGGGCCTACGTGGCCATCGTGTCGTCGGTCGTCTGGCTGATCCTCAAGGCCGTCGTCGGTATGCGAGTGGCCCCGAATGAGGAGATCGAGGGACTCGATATCGGAGAGCACGGCAACGAGGCCTATCACGGCTTCGTGCTGGCCCGCATGGAATAGTCGGATCCAGAAGGATGCCCCAATGGTCTGGGCGGGCACTCCGCCTAGCTCGCCCAGGCCGGGGCATTCCTGACGAGGTGAAACCCGGCGGCGAGGCCGACCTTCGAACTTCCGGGATTCGTCTCCCTGGAGTGACGATTGGTCGGCTTCGTCTTTTTCGGATACCCTGCCTTCCGATGCACAGCCGCTCGCCAAGGTTTCGATTGTGAAATTCATCATCGCCATCATCCAGCCTGCCAGGCTGGAGGCCGTGAAGGAGGCGCTCTCGAAGGTGGAGGTTGTCCGATTGACCGTGATGGACGTGCAGGGGTTCGGTCGGCAACGTGGGCACGCCGAGGTCTATCGTGGCCAGGAGATTTCGGTGAACCTCCTGCGAAAAGTGCAGTTGCAGATCGCCGTGAACGAGGAGTTCGTCGAACAGTCGATCCAGGCGATTCTGGAGGGGGGCCGAACGGGCGAGCGTGGAGCAATCGGCGACGGCAAGATATTCGTTCTCCCTCTCGATGAGTGCGTTCGGATCCGTACTGGCGAGCGTGGCCCCGAAGCCATCTGACTTCGCCCGTCTTCAGCTTCACTCGCCGACACCGGACGTCCTGTCCGTCAACTCTTCTGGGGATGCAGCCTCGGCTGGGAGCCCAGCGCGATCCGATTGACGGCCGCGAGAAACGCCCGGGCAGAGGCCTCGAGCGAGTCGGTCGACACACCTCTACCCCTGGTGACCGGGCCGCTTCCAACAGACGGCTCGAGTTCCACGGTTACTTCCGCCTGGGCATCCTTGCCGACGGTGACTGCCTGCACCCGAACATCCCTGCAGCGGGTGACGATACCGGTGGCCTGCTCGATCGCCAGGAAGATGCCGTCGATGGGGCCATCACCCGCCTCGACCTCGACGGTCTGCTCGACACCCGCCTGCGCAACGCGCAGCACGACCCGCGGCGGTCGGCCGCTCGTGCAGGCGATTTCATATCCGATGAAGGAGAATCGTTCGGGTAACTCGGCGAACTGGTCTTCACAGAGAGCCGCGACGTCGCCGTCGTAGATCTCCTTCTTGCGGTCCGCGAGTACCTTGAATCGCTCGAAAACGGACTGCAACTGCTCGGAAGAAAGCTCGTAGCCAAGCGCTCTCGCCCGGTCTGCCAAGGCCGCACGCCCGCTGTGCTTGCCGAGGACCAGATCGGTCCGTTCGAGCCCCACGTCCTCCGGCCGCATGATCTCGTACGTCGTGCGTTCCTTGAGCATGCCGTCCTGATGGATCCCGGCCTCGTGGGCGAAGGCGTTGCGGCCCACGATGGCCTTGTTGCGGGGCACCTGGATGCCGGTGATGTTCGCCACCAGGCGGCTGGTCGGTACGAGCCGCGCGGTCACGACACCCGTGGCGCACCCGTAGTGATCGCCACGCGTGCGGAGCGCCATGACGACCTCTTCGAGTGAACAGTTTCCCGCCCGCTCACCGATGCCGTTGATGGTGCACTCCACCTGGCCGGCCCCCGCCTCGACCGCAGCGAGACTGTTGGCGACCGCGAGTCCGAGGTCGTCATGGCAATGGATGCTGATGACCGCCTGATCGATGTTGGGCACCCGATTTCGTAGTCCCGCGATGCAGCGATGCATCTGCGTCGGAGTGGCATAGCCCACGGTGTCGGGAATGTTGACCGTCTTGGCACCGGCCTGGATCACCGCCTCAACGACTCGGCAGAGGAAATCCGATTCGGTACGGGCCGCATCCTCGGGCGAGAATTCAACGTCATCGCAGAGATTTCGCGCGCGACGCACACCCTCAACGGCCCTCGCCACGACCTCGTCCTCCCCCATCTTCAGCTTGAACTGCCGATGAATCGCGCTCGTGGCCAGGAAGACGTGGATCCTGGGACGGGCCGCCGCCGAGAGCGCTTCCCATGCCCGATCGATGTCGGCGGCGTGGCATCGTGCCAGGCCACAGACCCTGGCCTCCCGAACGGATGCGGCGATGTCCCTCACGCTCTCGAAATCCCCTGGCGACGCGATGGGGAAACCGGCCTCGATGACGTCCACTCCCAGGTGAACGAGGGCCTGAGCGATCTCGACCTTCTCGGCCCTGGTCATGCTCGCCCCCGGCGACTGCTCGCCGTCGCGGAGAGTTGTGTCGAAAATGAGGATGCGGCGTGGCGTCGACATGGTTCAGAGGGGTGTTCCAGATGTGAGGGCCAAATCCCATGCTACCCGCTCGTGCTCGAGGGTGGCACCGTCTGAATTCGCCCTGCGGCGGCTACACTGCTCAAGCGGGGCTTTTCACCCGACCGGCGGCAGTTCAACAGGCGGCGGTAACCGTGACCCTCTCCGAACTCCAGGCCCTCATTCGCAGGATGTACCACGACAAGGATGCCGCGCGCGGCATCGAAGGGACATTCATGTGGCTTGTCGAAGAAGTGGGCGAACTCTCCTCGGCCCTTCGAGCAGGCTCAATCGAGGAGCAATCGATGGAATTCGCCGACGTCCTCGCGTGGCTTGCCACGATCGCCAACGTGGCGGGCGTCGATTTGGAGGCGGCCGTCAGAAAGAAATATGGCGAAGGCTGTCCGGGTTGTGGACAAGTGGCCTGCACCTGTCCCGATGAGGAAAAGCCGTGAATCCGCAGGGAGTGGGCCGCGATCATTCGGACCGTGCGGAGCCCGAGCTATCGAAAGGTTGGCGGGCGATCGCGGCAATCGTCACCACCTTTATGATGCTCGGTGCTGTTCGCCCGTCGCATTGCGAAGATCCGGCGAGGATCACGACGTCATCCGAGGAGTCGGTCCATGCAACGACACGCGGGGGCTCGACACCCGACCGCGACGTGATGGTTGGATTCAGAGGAGTCTATAAGACCGGTTGTTGGACACCTCTGCGAGTGACGGGAGCAAGGGGGCAGGCGCCTTGGCTTTGGGTCGACGATCCAGATGGTGTGCCCGTCGGGACGGCGTCCGATTGGCGATCGAGCCCGCAAGCGGATGCGACTCCATCGCCCAATCGGGATTCCGCGTCGACCGTGTCCGGTTTCGTGCGATTCGGGCGACCGCGGGGTGCTGTCGGTATTTCGTCGGACGATTCGGGAAGCGACATCCGTGCTGTCGATCTTCCCGCACCTCTTCCGGGTGACACTCCGCTGCTGGTGGTCATGGGGAAACTGCCTGCGATCGCACGAGCCTGCCGGCTGCTCGAACGACCCGATGGGGTCCGACCGCTGCCGGTCCAACTCGAGCCGGCAGCCCTCCATGGCTCGCCACTGCACCTCGACGCCGCCGATGCTCTGGTGCTCTGCGGAACGAGCCTCGGAGCCGAAGACGGAGCTGGCCAGGTTTCCGCGGTGAAAGTCATCGATACCTGGGTGCGTCGGGGAGGACACATGCTCCTTCTCGCGGGGCAGTCGGCGGTGGCGCTCGAAGCCCTCGGACCTCCGTTTTCAGAATGGCTTCCCGGTCAGACCCGGGCGGAATCGCCGGGGGCCTCGTCGGGCCTTGCGCCGCTCCGGCGGACCGTGGCGGTCGAACTGTTTTCCAGGACCAGTCGGCCGCTGGCATTCGCCCCGACCGCTCCTCCACGCGTGCCGGTGTTCCGGAACATCGATAGTTCGTTCGACGGCAGCATTCTCCTCCACGAGGGCCAACTCCCGACGGACCTTCCACTGGTCACCCGTCGAGCTCACGGACTGGGGACCATCACCTGGGTAGGTCTCGACCTGGATGCGCCCCCGTTCGTCGATTGGGCCGGCTCTGAATCGTTTCTCTCGAGGCTGCTGGCCGATCGCTTTCCGGCATCCTTCCAAGCCGAACCCGGGGCACTGCGTCACGCGGCCGGCGATCTCGATGGG
>JBJTBB010000473.1:0-2915 GCA_046091125.1 Planctomycetaceae bacterium | reverse complement strand
TCACGATCCCCATCGACCAGGCCCCCACGCCCCCGGCCCCCAAGGCAACGCCCATCAGGGCCCAAGGTCTCCGGGAAGTCCCGAGGCTCCACGGGGAGGCGATTGGCCGCGATGGTCACCGGGAAACCGTGGAGGCATGGGAATGCCGATGCCACCAGAGATGCAGTCCGAGATGCGTAAGCGCATGGAGGAGGGCCGCGGCAGGATGGAGGAAGCCCGAAAGAACATGGAACAGTTCCGCGGCAAGATGGAGGAGGCTCGCAAGCGATTCGAGCAGATGGAAGAGAAGGTCAAGCGCCTCGAGGGAGAGGTCATGCGACTCCGTGAGGAGATGAAGTCTCTGAAGAAGGACGACTGACGCGGGTCACCCGCTCCGATCGTAGGTGACCAAAAAGCATTCATCGATCGATAGCGGCGACCACGGACAACGTGACACATGCGAAACGGCCCTGGAGGCATTCGCTTCCAGGGCCGTCGTGTTGCCAAGCCGACGCCCCGCTCAGTTCAACGAACGGAACTTCACGTTCCGCCAACGGACCTGGAAGGGACCATCTCCCTTCGCGATGCCGTGCACCTGAAACCCGATATGCCCTTCCGGGTCATGGGGCTGGCGGAAATCAGCGGTCGGCACGCCATTGACCCAGCTGCGGTAGTGATCCCCCTCCACAACGATCCGGTAGGCATTCCACTCCCCCTTCTTGAAAGCGGCCTTGGCGGCGTCGGTGCGGATGCTCTCGGTGTCGGTCAGGAGACTCCACCAGGGACCCCTGCGGGCCTCGTCGTAGAAGTTGCCGGCCGTCCCGTTGATGGCGATCTCGCACTGTGGTCCGTAGAGCCGACCCGCGGGCAATGGCCCGTTGGATCCCGCGGGGGCCGGCTCCCCCGCCTTGGCGACATGGCTACGGACCTGAACTCCGGAATTGAGTTGATCATCGACCTTCACCTCGAAGAGGAGTTCAAAATCCTTCACGGGTGAGTTCGTGGCCAGGAACGTGTTGGGGCTGCCATCGGCGGTCGTTCCCACGAGCACGCCGTCCTCCACCCGGTAACTGGCTGTACCGCTCACGACCTGGAATTCCTTCAGCGAGCCGTCGGCGAACCACTGTCTGAACGCCTCCTCGGCATGAACGCCATACGTCACGACCACTCCCATGGCCGCGCAGGCCCAGACGATACAACGGCTCAAGAAAGACTGCATGCAACGACTCGATGACATGGATCGTCTCCTCATGGATCACGGTATTCGGACCGCCTTCTGGCCGGTAGGCTTGCCACCCGGCCCGAAGACATGATGATACGCTCTCGAAGGGTCACCGTTTGAACAGGCCGACCATTGACGACGACGCCGGACCCTTGCGACCGGCCTGGGTCGTCCATTCGCAGATCCTCCTCGATTCGTTCCGGCGACTGCTGGGACGGGATCTGATCCTGCGGACCGGGTCGGTCGAGGACGAGGCGCGCCGTCTCTTTCAAGCCCCCTTCGTCGTCGTCTCCCACGACACCGCCGTCGATCCGCTCCTGACCTACGGCAATCGGACGGCTCTCGCACTCTGGGAATTGGACGTGGAGACGCTTCTGAAGACGCCGTCGAGGTTGACTGCCGAGCCTGTTCACCGTGACGAGCGCCGGCGCCTTCTCGAACGCACGACCCGCGACGGCTACGTGGACGACTACGCCGGTATTCGAATTTCCTCCACCGGTCGACGGTTTCGGATCGAGCGGGCGATCGTCTGGAACCTCAACAATCCTTCCGGTCATGCCGTCGGACAGGCAGCCACGTTCGATCGGTGGCAGATGCTCCCAGTCACCTGATCTCTCGGTGGAGCCATCGCTGGAGACACAGCGGAGACACTCCCGGTGACATCACGACACTTGTCGCCGTGACACCAACGGCCCACCGAGCGGCGCCAGCCCATCCGCTCGAGCCTGACGCTCCCCGGAATCGATCCCGCCAGGTCGCATCAACGGGGCGGTCGCGACGTCTGGGGAGAAAGGATCCCGAACTTCGACTTTGACGCCCGTCGCACATCAGCCTTGTTGCGATCACGTCCGCGACCGAATTGGTTGCCCGACTGCGTGCTGCCAGAGGAGTCTCCCTCGATATAGATGGCGGCGATTCCATTGCGGGTGAAGAGGTTGCCATCGAGGGCGAGACCCCTCGCAGCCATGAATGCGAACCCGTAATTGTTGACGTTAAAAGTGTTACCTCGCACAACCGTATCCATGCAGTCACCCTGAGCCCTGATGCCCGTGCCGGCATGTTTGGGCTGACTGGGTGTCGCACGATTGTTGGCAAGCGTGGTCCCCCGACCGATTTCGCCAAAGATGAGTCCGCGGGCTCCATCGAGCAGGGCCCCCCGGAGTCCTCCCGAGAAGGTGCTGCCAAGCACGCGGGTCCCCGTGACATCCCCCGTCGCATAGAGGCCCATCGACGTGGATGTGTTGAGGCCCTGTACGACGATCGTGTCGATCGTCATTGCGATTGCGCGTGCACCGATGATCTGAATGGCGAAGTTGGCGAAGTTTTGCAGGGTCACGCCCCGCAACACGCTGCCGGAGGCCGAATCGGTGAAGGTGAAGCCATTGGAAACCGTAGTGCCGCCGTCGAGCACCATGCCTGACGCCGTGCCGTCGATGGTGACCATGGCACCGACGGCAGGAAGCTGGGACATCAGCTGAAACACCACCGGCGAAGCGGACATGACCACCGCCTGCGCGATGTCGATCGCGATCTCGGCGTCCATGCCCGACGGATTGCAATCGCCGACGCCGTTGATGTTGGTCATCACCTGCCGCAGGGAGCCCACTCGAGAGACGCTGGCCGACGCGACCGAGGCCGGCGTCTCTCGAGTGGGCTCCCTGCGGCAGGTGATGACCAACATCAACGGCGTCGGCGATTGCAATCCGTCGGGCAT
>JBJTBB010000472.1:0-3660 GCA_046091125.1 Planctomycetaceae bacterium | reverse complement strand
CGTGTGTTCCGTTCCGCGCATGAACTCAACATCCGCACCGTCGCCGTCTACGCGCACGAGGATCGCTTCGCGCTGCATCGCTTCAAGGCCGACGAATCGTATCTCGTGGGCCGAGCCGGCGAGCCACTGCGGAGCTACCTGGATATCGACTCGATCGTCGCGACCGCGGTTGCTCACGGCGTCGACGCCATCCACCCAGGATACGGATTCCTCTCCGAGAACCCACGGTTTGCAGAGGCTTGCGAACGCGCGGGAATCAACTTCGTCGGGCCGAGGGTGGAACTGCTCGAATCCCTCGGTGACAAGACGTCGGCGCGGGACCTGGCCGGCCGGGCGGGTGTGCCGATCCTGGCGGGAAGCCCGCGGCCGGTGCACGACGTCCACGAGGCACGGCGGATCGCCCGCGATCTCGGCTTTCCGGTGATGCTGAAGGCCGCCCATGGCGGCGGTGGCCGCGGCATGAGGATCGTCCGGGGCGACGACGAACTCGCGGTTGCGCTCGAAAGCGCGCAGCGCGAGAGCCAGACGGCCTTCGGCAGCAATGCCGTCTTCGTGGAGAAATTCATCCAGCGTGCCCGTCACATAGAGGTGCAACTGCTCGGCGACCGACATGGCGGTCTCGTGCACCTCTTCGCACGCGCCTGCTCTGTCCAACGACGACATCAGAAGGTCGTCGAGGACGCCCCCGCTCCGAACCTCGACGCAGCCCTTCGAGGGGCGATCTGCGACGCGGCGATCGCGATCGGACGTGCCGCCCGCTACGAGAACGCCGGAACGGTCGAGTTTCTCGTCGATGCCGACACCGGACGGTTCTATTTCATCGAGGTCAATCCACGGATCCAGGTCGAGCACACCGTCACCGAGGAGATCACCGGCATCGATATCGTCAGAAGGCAACTGCTCATCGCGCAGGGGCATCGACTCGGTGATCCGGAGATCGGCCTGCCCGATCAGGCGTCGATTCGTTCGATGGGAACCGCGATCCAGTGCCGCGTCACGACCGAGGACCCGGAGAACCGGTTCCTGCCCGACTATGGCAGGATCACGGCGTACCGCTCCGCAAGCGGTATGGGAATCCGACTCGATGCGGGCACGGCTTTTTCCGGAGCCATCGTCACGCCCTACTTCGACTCGCTCCTGGTAAAGGTGACCGCGCGGGGCCTGACGCTCGCGGAGGCCGCAGGGCACGTGGAGCGTTGCCTCCAGGAATTCCGTGTCCGGGGCGTGAAGACCAACATCCCGTTTCTGGTCAACCTGGTCACGCACCCATCGTTCCTCGCCGGCGAGTGCACGACCCGCTTCATCGACGAGACATCGTCGCTCTTTGATTTTCCAGTCCGCCGCGACCGTGCCACCCGGCTGCTCGAGTACCACGCCGACGTCATCGTCAACGGCTGTCCACTTTCCGTGGGCCGTCCTGCTGCGGTGCGACGCCACGCCGCCCCACTGCCCACCATCGACCCGCTCGCGCCACTCCCCGCAGGCACACGAGACCGCTTCAAGGCCGTCGGCGCCGAGAAGTTCGCGGCTTGGATCCGCTCCCAATCGCGGCTGTTCCTCACCGACACCACCATGCGGGACTCCCATCAATCTTTGCTGTCCACCCGAATGCGGTCGTTCGACATGCTGGCTGTGGCCGACGCCTACGCGCGATTCGGCGCAGGGCTGTTTTCGTTGGAGATGTGGGGAGGCGCCACCTTCGACACGTCGATGCGGTTTCTCAAGGAGTGCCCCTGGGACCGTCTGGCCGGCCTGCGTGAACGGATCCCGAACATCCTCTTCCAGATGCTGCTGCGGGCGAGCAACGCGGTCGGCTACACGAACTATCCCGACAACGTCGTGCGGGCGTTCGTCAAGGAGTCTGCCGGCGCCGGAATCGACCTGTTTAGGGTTTTCGACCCGCTCAACTGGGTTCCCAACATGCGGGTGGCGATCGATGCCGTCCGCGAAAGCGGAGCCCTCTGCGAGGCCGCAATCTGCTACACGGGCGACGTCCTCGATCCCTCACGGCCGAAATACTCGCTCGCCTACTACGTGAACCTGGCGCGTGAACTGGAGGCCCTCGGGGCGCACATGCTCGCCGTCAAGGACATGGCGGGGCTGTGCAAGCCGGCCGCCGCGGCGGCTCTCCTCGATGAGTTGAAGGGCGCCATCGGCATCCCTGTCCATTTCCACACGCATGTCACCTCCGGAGTCGCCGCTGCGTCCGCGCTCGAGGCGGCCCGCCACGGTGCGAGCGTCGTGGACGTCGCGATGGCCCCCTTCGCCGGACTCACCAGCCAGCCCAATCTCAACGCCATCGTGGAGGCGGTTCGCCATACGCCCCTGGACACGGGAATCGACCCAGAGGATCTGCGGCCGCTCGCCCGCTATTGGGTCGGTGTCCGCGACCACTACACGGCGTTCGAATGCGGCATGAAGGCACCCGACGCCGACCTCTACCTCCACGAGATTCCCGGCGGCCAGTTCACGAATCTGCTCGAGCAGGCCCAGGCCCTCGGCCTCGGAGACCGTTGGGAGGAGGTGTGCCTGGCGTACGCCGGCGTGAATCGACTGCTCGGCGACATCGTGAAGGTCACGCCAACGAGCAAGGCCGTCGGGGACCTCGCGCGGATGCTCGTGACAAACGGGCTGGAGCCACGGGACCTGCTCGCCGACGGTCGTGAGATGGCCTTCCCGGAATCAGCGCTGGACCTTCTCTCAGGACGCATGGGCCAGCCCCCGGGCGGTTTTCCGAAAGATGTCGTCCGGCGAATTGTTCGTAATGGCGAACTCGTCACCGGTCGACCGGGCGAATCCCTGCCACCCGCGGACTTCGAGAAGGCGGCGATCCGCTGCAGCGAGATTCTCGGACGTCAGGCATCTCCGAAGGAGGTTCTATCGTTCCTGCTGTATCCCCGCGTGTTCCAGGACTATGCGGCTCACGTCGCACGGTTCGGTGATGTCAGCGTGCTTCCGACGCCGGCATTCCTCGAGGGACCCAAGCAGGGCGAGGAACTGACGATCGACATCGAACCGGGCAAGACGCTTCTCGTCCGACTGCTGTCGGTCGGCGAGCCGCATGCCGACGGTACTCGCACCGTCTTCTTCGAACTGAACGGACAGCCGCGGAGCGTCACCGTCGCGGATCGCAGCCTGGAGACAGCGGTGCAACGGCGGCCGAAGGCCGTTCCCGGGGATGCCCGCGAGGTCGGCTCTCCCATGCCTGGCCTGATCGTCACGGTGGCAGTGCGAGTCGGCGAGAGCATTTCTCGCGGACAGAAACTCGTTTCACTCGAGGCGATGAAGATGGAGACCACCGTGCACGCCGAGCGGGACGGCAAGCTCGCCGAGGTGCTCGTGAGCCCAGGCACACCCGTCGAAGCGGGCGAATTACTGGTGCGGTTCGAGTGACGGCGGCCTGACGCGCGAGTGGCCCCGGCGTTGCCGTCGGGTCGTAACGCCCAGCTCGACATGCATCGCGCACGATGCACGTCGCTTAGTCGCGATCGAGCAGCCCTCGATAATGGCCGAGGAAGTGGGCTGCCACCTCACAGTTCTGGTGTCCCCACACCTCGTCGATCATCGTGCCAGTAAACAGACTTCCAGCCGCTTTGGAAGCGATGCCTCCGACGAGATCGACGAGGCCGGTCATCGGCTCGCTGCCGAGCAATCGCTGAT
>JBJTBB010000471.1:0-10803 GCA_046091125.1 Planctomycetaceae bacterium | reverse complement strand
CGAGAAACGTGTGGACGCCATGCGCATGGAGTCCCCGCGCCACGAGGCGTCCCGCGTGCATGCCGCTTCCGGATTCATGCACCACGATGCAGGCGGGTCTTCGGACGGCCTTACCATCATCGCCGCGGGCCACGTACCACTCCATGGCAACCGTATCGTTCACCGGATCACCGAGCGGACGCGGCGATGGGAACATCACGCAGGCATCCTCCTGCCGCCACGGCTCACCCACGGTCACCCGGAAAACCTCGGGCTCCCAACACAGTCCCTCGAGGCACGCTCGCTCGTCGGCGGAAGCGACCGCGGACGCATCAGCCGACCCGATCGCCAGCGAATCGGCGGCCATGAAGCCCGCACCGATCCGGATTTCGTCGGCAGGCAGCCTTGCGGCCGAACGTGCGTCGGCTGGGATCTCTTCCAGAAGTGCCGCCAGGTCGATCCTGACAGCCGGTCGGTCACAGGCGGGCTGGGCATGGGAGGCATGGGCCACGTGCAGCAGCAATTTCTCCGGAACGAACAGAACGTTGTGGAGATTCGACCGCATCGCCACCGGACGCGCCATGAGTGCGAGCGCCGATCGCTCGTCGAAGGCACCGTGTCCATCCGTGATCCGCTCCCTGAGCGCCTCGAGCCGTTCCCCCGCGGAGAGCGCGATGCAGTCGGGAATCCCATCCCCCAGTCGTGCGTGCGCACCACCGAGCGGCACGAATTCGATCGACCCGGGTGTCGCCGCGACACCCAAGGCCCGCCGGCTCTTGCCAGCGGCGAAGATGTAGGAGTATTCGCAGGTGCGGGGGCTCCGCTCCCAGAGCGCCCGCACCTCGTCGAGCGTGCTGCATTCCTCGAGCGCCCGACGCATCAGCGTGGCCATCGGCACGCCGTCCCAGTCACCTTCCCCCCGCCCGCCCATCTCACCGAGTGAGATGCAGCGCTCGTTCATGCCGCTGACACTTCCCGTGAAGCCCGCATAGCCGACGTTCACGAACGGAATTCCGCCGACGGGCGCCACGACGAAGGTCACGGCGGCATCCTGCAATCCGATCTCGGTCATGTAGTCGAGCACGCGGCCGTGGTAGAGCGTGCCATCCCGCGTGGCCGATCCGGACACCGCGAAGCCGGAACAGTGGAACAGTTCGGGAAACACGTTCACCGTCTCGACCAGATCCGCCTCGCAGCCGATCGCCGCGGCCAGGGCCCTCGTCTCGTCGCGATGTCGTCGTGGAATATGCGGCAGCAGTCGGTCTCTCGCCTCCTCGAGTCGCTTGCGAAACCATCGTCCCCCGCGGATCGTCTCCACCGTACCGACGACGTTGAGCACGGAGTCGATGCACCGACGGGACTCGGTGGGCAGCAGTTCGCCATGCGCGAGTCCGATCTCTTCCGGAGTTCCGTGAAGGACGGCGAGCCTCATCCCGCCCACCGACCGCAGTGTTCCGTTGGCAACCCGGCGGGGCTCGATCACGGGATCGGTCAGCGACGGACCCGGCGCGAGAATCTCGAGGGCCCTTCGGGCTCCGCGACAGAGCTGTCGTTCGATCTCATCTCGCGGTATTCGGGAGACGTCGTAACCAGGCCAGTCGTCGAGTGCTGCCGCTCGACCGGCTTCGCCGAGCGTGAAGTCGCCGTGGATGTCGCCCACGACCACTTCGAATCGGTTCCCCTCGAATCGCAGGGAGACCTTCCCGCCCAACTGCCAGTCCCCGGGCTTGTCCCCAGCGCGTATCCCCACCAGAGCGGTCGCCAGACCGGACGCCAGCGCCGACGACGGCTGCAGCAGGATGGGGAGGGCGGCCGACATAGCGGAGTCGTCGGACAGGATTCTGCGAAAGATTCCTTCGGGTCCGAGGTGATCCAGAGCATCGAGTGATCCTTGCCCGATGTGCACAATCCGATGCCGGAGGATTGCCAGAGCGGTGCCATCGGCCCGCCTCCGCAACTCCACGGCATGGTCCTTTTCATCGATTGCGAGA
Source organism: Planctomycetaceae bacterium (assembly GCA_046091125.1). GTDB lineage: Bacteria > Planctomycetota > Planctomycetia > Pirellulales > UBA1268 > UBA4655. Next base: position 8,833 of record JBJTBB010000471.1, on the reverse strand, counting down.
TCGAAGGAGTCGGCATCGAATCGCTCGAGACGCACCGATACCGTGCGATCACCACCTGCCCACGACACCATACCCCGAACCACGAAGGATGGCCTCGCTCCAGAGAGGCAATCCCAGAACGGAGCGATCTGCGCGGCGAGACCGCCCGGCGACGACGCCAAGGCCGGAAGCATGCCACCGAATGTGATCACCCAACTCGCACACGCCATCACGACGCGGCGATCCACCGGCGGTCGCTGGACCGCCCTTTCGATGCGGAACACGGCCCGGGGACACCGCATGCGTCCCCCGTTCTCGTTCGCCCCGATGGCATCACGTCCATCGCAGGGGCTATTCTGCGGAGCCGGATCGATCGACTGCCTGGCCAGATTCGCCATTGATGGAGACGCCTCCCGTGAAGTCACCCACTGTGCCGCCAAGAATCATCCTTCTCCTCGTCTTCATGCTACCCGCTTTCACAAGTGAATACGTCTCCGGAATCGCCTCCGCGAAGGACACTTCGACGGCAGGCAGCAAGGGGCGGATCATCGAGGGAGTTTTTGAGTCCAGCGACATCTATCCCGGAACCCGTCGGGAATGGTCGGTCTACGTGCCGGCCGCCTACGACGCGTCGACACCCGCCCGACTGATGGTGTTTCAGGATGGCCCGTCCTACGCGAAAGCCGACGGTGCTTTTCGAGTGCCAGAGGTGTTCGAGGAACTGATCGGAAAGGGAGAGATGCCAGTCACGATCGCCGTCTTCGTGGCTCCAGGCACGATTCCCTCCATCCGTCCCGGCGGCAAGGATCGCAGCAATCGCTCGTTCGAGTACGACTCGCTTGGCGATCGCTACGTGCGATTTCTGGAGGAGGAACTGCTTCCCGTGGCACTCCGCGGCCTCGAGGTCTCCATGAATCCACGTGATCGCGCGCTCTGCGGGATTTCTTCCGGCGGCATCTGCGCCTTCACCGGCGCTTGGGAGCGGCCCGACCGGTTCGGCCGCGTGCTGAGTCACATCGGTAGCTTCACCAACATCCGCGGTGGCCACATCTACCCGGTACTCGTCCGCAAGACGAAGGCCGAACCGAAGCCGATCAAGATCTACCTCCAGGAAGGACGGGACGACCTCGACAACTTGTTCGGCCACTGGCCGCTGGCCAACGAGGATCTTGCCGCTGCACTCGCCTTCGCCGGATACGACCATCGGTTCGTGATGACCGATGGAGGCCATTCGGGGAAGGCCGGCGGCGAGGTGTTCGCCGACGGGCTGCGCTGGCTATGGTCGGACGACGCGCCCGTTGGGCCCGAGGTCGCGACGCCCCCAAAGCCCGGACAATGGACGCCCCACCCGCTCGCCGCGCCACGGGAGGACGTCCCGAAGGGCCGCATTGAGACGCTCCGCCCCTTCGAGTCAAAGATCTTCCCCGGCACCGTCCGCGACTGGTCGGTCTACGTCCCGGCTCAGTGCACGGCCGAGAAACCAGCGGCACTGATGGTCTTCCAGGATGGCCATGACTACGTGAAGCCTGAGGGCCGCTGGCGGGTGCCGATCGTGTTCGACAACCTCATCGCCAATGGCACGATGCCGCCCACGGTGGCGGTGTTTTTGGATCCTGGCCACGACACCACGAAGGAAAAGCCACAGACTCCCTGGAAGAATTCCAACCGGTCACTGGAGTACGACTCGCTCGGCGATCGCTATGCGAGATTCCTGATCGAGGAGATTCTGCCCGAGGTCGAAAAGCTGCAGCCGATCTCCGACGACCCGGCGATGCGGGCGATCGGCGGGGCCAGCTCCGGCGGCATCTGTGCCTTAACGGTCGCCTGGGAACGGCCCGATGCCTTCGGTCGAGTGTTCTCGACGATCGGTAGTTTCACGGGGCTACGTGGTGGCAATGCCTATCCAGCGATCGTGCGGAAGACCGAGCCCAGGCCCATCCGCGTCTACATCGCCGACACCAGTGGCGACATCGACAACCAGTTTGGCAGTTGGCCGCTGGCCAACCGTCAAATGGCGGCGGCGCTCGCCTACATGGGCTATGACCACCGATTCGACTGGGCGGAGGGATACGCCCATGACAGCTTCCACGCCAGCCAGATCTTTCCGGATGCGCTCGAATGGCTGTGGCGCGAGGGACCATCGGCACCGCGCGTCGACACCAAGGGCGACCTCAAGGGCGACCTGACACTCCTGAAACTGCTCGTGCCCGGAGAGGGATGGGATCTCGTGGCGGAGGGCCTCGGCTTCGCCGACGCTCCCGGCACCGGTGCCGAGGGTAACTTCTTCTACTGCGACATGAAGGCGGCCGAGATCGTGCGCATCGGAATCGACGGAAGCCACACGGTGGTCGCCAAGGAGGCCGTGAGCGGCATGGAGTTCGGGCCCGATGGACGCCTCTACGCCTGTCAGGGCTCGAAGAAGCGGGTGATCGCGATCAATCCATCCACGGGCGACGTGAAGGAGATCGCGGGCAACCTCGCCCCCAACGACCTGGCTGTCACTCCAGAGGGCATCCTGCTTGTCACCGACACGGGCAGTCAACAGGTCGTTCGCATCGACCCTGCGACCGGAGAGTCCACCGCCGCCGACACGGGCATCACGGGCCCCAACGGGATCGCCCTGTCCAACGACTACGGCACTCTCGCGGTCTCCGACTATCGTGGAACCCATACCTGGACCTTCCGGGTCGGACCGGACGGCTCCCTCGACGCCAAGGCACCGACCATGGAGATGCGGATGCCGATCGACGCCAAGGGGGAATTCCGGTTCCACGAACCGCCTCCCACCGTCCCAGCCTCCGGCGGCGACGGCATGTCGGTCGACCGCACCGGCCGATGGTATGTGACGAGCGCCCTCGGCGTGCAGCTCTTCGATCCCAACGGCCGTCTGTGCGGCGTGCTGCCGAAGCCCCGCCTTGACAAACCGCTCACGAGTTGCGTGCTCGCAGGACCGGGTCACACGTTCCTTTACGTGACTAACGGCGACACGATCTGGCGACGTCGCCTCACCGTGGATTGATCCGGCGGTGCCCGACGGCATCCGTCCTTTGGCCTACGACACGAGGTCCCGCACGACCCTCGCCGGCTTCACGCCCGTGAGCCGGTAGTCGAGCCCCTGAAAGGTCAACGAGAGCCGGTGATGGTCGAGCCCCAGTTGATGCAGGAGCGTGGCATGCAGGTCCCGCACGTGGACGGCGTTCTCCACTGGCGCAAAGCCGAACTCGTCGGTCTGGCCGTAGACGAGCCCCTGTCTGTAGCCGCCGCCCGCGAAGAGGGTCGTGAAGGCGTCGATGTGGTGATTGCGACCGGTGCTTTCCCGCTTCTCGCCCATCGGCGTCCTGCCGAACTCGCCGCCCCAGACGACGATCGTGTCATCCAGCAGCCCGCGTCGTTCGAGATCCCGCACGAGTCCTGCGGTGGGCAGGTCGACCTGTGAGCACACCTCGGGGAGGTGCTTCTCGAGGTTCTCGGTGGGAGCGCGGTGATGGTCCCAGTGGGTGTGGTAGAGCTGCAGGAGGCGCACGCCCCGCTCGACCAATCGACGGGCCAGGAGACAATTGCGGGCGTAGGTCGACTCGCGCGGATCCTTGATCCCATAAAGGGCGAGCGTTTCGGCGGTCTCTCCTGAAAAATCCATGAGCGACGGTGCACTGGCCTGCATCCGGGCAGCCATCTCATAACCCGCGATCCTCGCTGCGATCTCGCCATCGTGGGCCGCGTCATACCGTATCCGGTTGAGTCTGCCCACGGATTCCACCACGCGGCGCTGGCTCTCGGCATCGATGCCGGCGGGCGTCGAGAGGTTGACGATCGGGTCGCCGGTGTTGCGAAGCGGCACCCCCTGGTACGCGCTTGGAAGGATGCCACTCCCCCAGAGCACCGCCCCGCCGCGTGGCCCACGCGGACCGCTTTGCAGCACGACGAACCCCGGAAGGTCGTCGCATTCACTGCCGAGTCCGTATGTGAGCCAGGCGCCAATGCTCGGTCGACCGAACTGGCCCGTGCCGGTATTCATGAAGAGCTTGGCTGGCGCGTGGTTGAACAAATCGGTCTGGCACCCTCTCACCATGCAGAAGCGGTCGATCACACCGGCCATGTGCGGCAAGAGATCGCTGACCCATGCCCCCGATCGCCCATGCCTGGTGAAGGACCGCTTCGAACCCAATAGGTCGATGCGATGGCTCGAATCCATGAAAGCGAACCGTTTTCCTTCGACGAAACTGGCGGGGATCGGCTGACCACTGCGGGCGGCGAGTTCCGGCTTGTGATCGAAAAGATCGAGTTGCGAAGGCCCCCCGGCCATGACGAGATAGATCACCCGTTTGGCACGGGGTTGGAAGTGCGGGGGACGCACGGCGAGCGGGTTCCCGACGGAGGCGTCGAGCGGATCGCTCGCCGCCGATCCGGCGGCCACGGCGCGGAGGCCATCGCCGCCCGAATGATCGGCCCGAAGCAGTTCCCCAAGCGCGAGGGATCCCACACCCAGCCCGCACCCGCCGAAGAAGTGCCGGCGCGTCCTCGCGACTCCAGTCCACAGCCTGTCGCCGGCGGGAGAGGAACGGCCGTCGGACGGCCCGACCTGCGAACGATCGTTCATGCAACCCTCCATCATTCCCTGGTAAGGGTCTCGTCGAGGTTCAGCATGACTCGAGCGACCTCGAGCGACGAGAGTCCCGATAGGACCTCCCGTTCGTCGGCGGCTGGCATCCTACCGGTGCAACGACGGAAGGCCGCGGACAGTCCCTCTTGCTCGACCCGTTTGGCGAGAGCCTCGGCCATTTCCACGAAGCTCGCGTCGTTGAGGAGTGTCAGCGCCTGGAGGGGCGTGTTGCTCCGAGTGCGACGGGTGCAGGGGCTGTATCCCTCCGGCGCGTCGAACACCGTCAGCGATGGCGGAGGGCTCGCCCGGAACACGAACGTGTAGAGCCCGCGACGAAACCGGTCGGGCCCGCTGCTCACCTTCCAGGCTCGCTTCACCTGGCCGACGGCGGTCGAGCCCTCCGGAATCGGCGGAAAGACCGGAGGACCGCCGATGGTAGGACTAAAGAGTCCGCTCGCCAAGAGACCCACGTCGCGCACGATCTCGGCATCGAGTCGCAGTCGCGACTGCCTGGCGAACAGCAGATTGTGGGGATCCGCGTCGAGCGATGCATCCGATGGGATAGACGTCTGCCGGTAGGCACGCGAGGTCACAATAAGTCGCTGCACTTCCTTCAGACTCCAACCGCGACGAACCACCTCGCCGGCCAGCCAGTCGAGCAGTTCCGGATGCGATGGCGGCGAACCCATCAGGCCGAAGTCGGAGTCGGTCTCGACGAGCCCACGACCGAAAGCCCGCTGCCAGAGACGATTGACGAGCACCCTTGCCGTCAGCGGATTGGCGGGGTCGACGAGCCATCGGGCCAGATCGAGCCGTGTCGCGCGCCGATCGGTCCCGACCTGAGGAGACGTCCCAAGCGTCGGGAGGATTGCCGGCGTCCCGGGCTCGACCTCCTCCGAAGGCCTAGTGAAATCCCCCTGCACGAGGATTGTTGTGGCGCGTGGTTTGGGAAGTTCCTCCAGCACGAGCGTCGTCGGGCCCGAGGCGAGTCTGCCGTCGAGCTCCAGGTATCGTTCGTTGAGTGATCGAAACTCCTGATCCCCGGTGCCGATGCCGGCCGCGTACAGGATCCGTCGCTGTTCCGGGGAACGCTTCGCTGGCTCGATCCCCAGTGCGGTGACGGCTTCCTTCGAGATCAGTTTCCGCGACTCGTCGTCGAGGGATGCCTCCCAGGCCGCCAGTTCGCTCGCCCGCTTGTCGACGAAGGCGTGCACCGCGGCGAGGGACGCCATCCGGTCAGCTGAGATCGCCTGCTCATCGAACGACGGATCGGAGACCTTCAACTTCGGCTCAGACTGGCTGTTGAAGAATGCGAAGAACCGGTAATAGTCGCGCTGAGTGATGGGGTCGAACTTGTGGTCGTGGCACTGAGCACAGCCGATCGTGAGCCCCAGCCAGACCGTTCCGGTCGTGGCGACACGGTCGAAGACGCTCTCGATCCGGAACTGCTCCCGGTCGATGCCACCCTCTTCGTTGATCTGTGTGTTGCGGTGGAATCCGGTGGCGATTCGTTGCTCCTGCGTGGCGGCTGGCAGAAGGTCTCCGGCGATCTGCTCGATCGTGAATCGGTCAAACGGCATGTCACGATTGAAGGCGTCGATGACCCAGTCCCGCCACTTCCAGATCTCGCGGGGGGAGTCGATCGAGTATCCGTTGCTGTCGGCGTAACGCGCCATGTCGAGCCACCATCGCGCCTGCCGCTCGCCGTAATGCGGACTCGCCAGAAGGCGTTCCACGGTCTCGTTCCAGGCCCGCTCTGGATCCACTCTGCGCGTGGCCAGAAAGGCGTCGATCTCGGAGGGCGTCGGGGGTAATCCGATGAGGTCGAGGCTCAAACGCCTCAGCAGCGTCTCTGGAGCGGCCTCCGCGGCGAATGCCGTCGGCACCGACAGCCCTTCATCGCCTGAGGCGACGATCGTCGCCGCCAGGAATCGGTCGATCGGATGGTCGCCGAGAGATGCGTGGGGCCAGCGTGAGACGGCGGGCACCGCAGGCTGGTGTGGTGACTCGAACGCCCAGTGCGCTTCGTAGTTCGCTCCTGACTCGACCCACTGCCGCAGCCTTCGTCGCTCGAGCGGCGTGAGCGACTTTCCAGTTTCAGAAGGAGGCATGACCAGGTCGGGATCATCACTCTCGATCCGACGGATCAACTCGCTCGCATCGACGTCTCCGGGATCGATCGCCATCCGACCACTCTCGAGAATCGCCCGCGAGCCATCCTCGGTATCGAGCCGCAGCCCCGCCTGCCGATTTGCGGCATCGGGCCCATGGCAGCCAAAGCAGGACGTCGCAAGAAGCGGCCTGATCTCCCTGGAATAGCTCGGATCCCCGGCGATGAGCTCATTCGCTCCACCTGTCGCCAGGACGAGGATCGCGAGGATCGCACGACTCATGGAACACATGCCCTGGAGGACGGGCGGCCGCTTCTGGAATGGACGCCGGGGCGTCGGAATCATGGGCGAATCCATACTCCTGAGTGTAGTCCGCGGTGGTACGATGCGATCGCGTCCGATCCACACGAATTGTCCGCTCAAAGGAGCCTCAGAATGGCCAATTGTCCCCTGTCGACCCTGCCGGTGCCGATTCTCGCAGCGGAAGGGGGTGTGCCGGCTACCTGGGTCGCCGTCGGCGTCCTCGCGGCGGTCCTGGTGGCGGCGATCATCCTTTACAACCAGCTCGTGGCGATGGCCGTTCGGGTCGACAATTCCTGGAGCGACATCGATGTGCAACTCAAGCGTCGGCACGATCTGATCCCCAACGTCGTCGAGGCGGTCAAGGGATACGCCGGCTATGAGAAGGAGACCCTCGAGGCAGTCATCGCGGCGCGCGCAAAAGCGATGGGGGCTCACGGCGCCAAGGACGCGGCGGCTGCTGAGAACGCCCTGACTGGCACACTCAAGAGTCTGTTCGCCCTCGCTGAAAACTATCCGCAGCTCAAGGCTAGTGACCAATTCTCACACCTTCAGCAGCAACTCGCCTCGATTGAGGAGGCCCTCCAGGGTGCCCGCCGCTACTACAACGCGACGGTACGCGAACTCAATACGTCCGTGAGGATGTTTCCATGGAACCTGCTCGCCGGCGCCGCTGGTGCCTCTTCCCGTGAGTTCTTCGAGATCGCAAATGACGCGGAGCGAGCCGTTCCGAGCGTCACGCTGTCATAGAGGCACCGGTTGCATGAAAGTCTATCGAGTGAAGCAGCCAACGACCGCACTGGGAGAATCCGACGATGTCATCGCCACGGACAGCCCCGCCCCGACTGAGTCTCGACGCCTCATGGGTGCGCTGGCGGTTGTTGTCTTCCTCCTCCTCACACTGCCGTCGACGGCCCCGGCCCAGTCGATTGCGATCGAGGACTTCGACGTGGCCGTCGATGTCGATCACGGCGGCTCGCTTGCCGTCACCGAAACCATCCGACGCCGATTCGACGGACAGTGGAACGGTATCCACAGGTTGATTCCCGTCGAATACCGCTCACCGCAGGGCTACGCCTATCACCTCTCCCTTCGTCACGGGGATGTCATTGATGTCGACTCCGGCAAGCCGCTGAAGGTTCATCGTTCGCGCGAGCATCACTACGCAGATCTCAAGATCTTCATCCCGGAGGCCGTCGACGCCTCCCGCACGATCCAAATCCATTACACGGTGCGGCGGGGACTCCGCTTCTTCGAGGATCACGACGAACTGTACTGGAACGTCACCGGTGACGAGTGGCCCTATCCGATTCGTGCGGCACGGGTTCGGATCACGCTGCCGAGCGAGACCGTGAACGTGAGGGCAAACGCCTTCACCGGCGGCTACGGTTCAAACGAGCGGGCCGCCACGATCAGGATCGACGGCGTGCGGCACGAACCGTCGTACGCCTTCGAACAGGCCAGCGAGTCGCCACCACCGGTCGATGGCCAGCACGTCATCGAGGTGGAGAGCGAGCGGCCGCTGGGAATTCGCGAGGGACTCACGGTCGCCGTGGCCTGGAACCCTGGCGTGATTCACAGGCCGGGCTGGTTCGAGAACGCGATCGCATGGGCGTGGGACAACCTCGGCTGGATCGTTCTCAACGGCGGCCTCGCGATCCTGCCGCTGGCGACGTTCGCCCTGATGCTCAGACGTTGGATCATGACAGGTCGCGACCCGTACGTCGGTCCGGTCGCCGTACGGTACGAGCCGCCGACAGGTCTTGGCCCCGCGGAGGTTGGCACGCTCCTCGACAACTCACCAGACTCGCGCGACCTGATGGCCATGCTCGTGGATCTGGCC
>JBJTBB010000470.1:0-18064 GCA_046091125.1 Planctomycetaceae bacterium | reverse complement strand
AAGGTGATCTTCACGTCATCGCCCGGCAGCACGAGGAAGCGATCGATTCCCTCGGCGTCGCGGAAGCTTGCCAATCCGATCCCAGGGACGATGCCGGTGAACTGCTCGCGGGCCGGATCCATCGCCCGCCCCTCCTCCGGCCGGGCCGCTGCGAACGGATTCTTTCGGGGCGGACCCTGGTCGTCGATCGGCGACGGAGCGTCGCTCGCTTCAGGATTCGCGGGATGCGGGGGCTCCGCCGCGCCAGACGCGTCGCTCGTGGCCGCGAGCACCGCATCGACCTGGCGATCGACGGGCCGGATCGCGCCTCCATCGGCCGCGGCGCCGGTGGACTCCATGCGCTCCCGCCAGAGGCGTTCCCGTTCCACCCGCTCCCGGCGATGTGGCCAGCCGGCTCCTGCGAGTGCCGGGCGGGGGGGCCGCGTGTCCTCCGACTGACTGTCGACCGTGTCGTAGCCGCCGTCTCGCAGGTCGAACGAGAGCTGTCCGCGGTTGCCGGGGTGTTGCAGGTAGCGACCGAAGTCGCTCACGGCCGCATGCGTGGCCTCGTCGATCCCGATGAACATCACCTGGCGCGTCACCCACTGGCCGCGAACCTGGAAGGAGAGCATCGCCGGCACGGCGACGGTCGGCGTCAGCCCCGCGATGTCGTTCCCGCCGGCCCGCCGAATCTCGTCCATGTGCCAGGCCGGATCCTGGAAACCGGAGAGGGAGTGGCTCTCGAACACGATGTCAGAGAGGATGCCGTGGATACGCGACTGCATCTCGTGGGAAAAACCAGCCATCACTGCGTTCACCACGATCATCGTGGCCACGCCGAGCGTCACGGAGATCACGCTCGCCAATGCGATCCATCGGGTTCGCAGGTAGCGCCAGCAGATGAGCAGCTTGTACATTCGTCGGCGGCGGGAGGGAATGGGCAAAAGCCGCAAACTGGACGGTAGCAGGAGGGCGGCGTGGCGACCAACCCCAGATTGGCGACTGAATTGGAATGCGGGACGCACCCCTCGTTCGCACCGGCCGCCGGCGTTGGCCGATCCACGCCGCCGAGAGGCCTTCAATCAGGCAAGTCATCAATCGGCCGCAGGCCTTTGGATGGGGAAGAGGATCACGTCACGGATGCTCGCGGCGCCCGTGAGGAGCATGACGAGCCGGTCGATGCCGATGCCGAGTCCTCCTGCCGGTGGCATGCCGTGTCGGAGCGCCTTGATGAAGTCGTGATCCATCCTGGCCATCGAGTCCTCCTCGCCGAGGCCTGCGAGCTGGGTGCGAAACAGCGTCTCCTGCAGGTCGGGGTCGTTGAGTTCGGTGTAGGCATTGGCGAGCTCCATGCCGCAGACGTACAGTTCGAATCGCTCGGCACGGGAGGGATCGTGTCGCTTCCGCTTGGTGAGCGGGCAGACGGCGGCCGGGTAATCGAGCACGAAGGTCGGGTTCACGAGCGTTGCCTCGACCGTGGCCTCGAATAACTCGCTCTTCACCACGTCGGGATGGCGACCACTGGTTTCTATGCCCCGCTGTGCCGCGGCAGCCTGCAAGCTCGTGGGGTCACCCGGCTGGCAGTTGACGGCCTCCGCCAGGAGGTCGTCGTAGCTCGCCCGGCGGAAGGGCGCGGCAAGGCTTACGCGTTGGCCCATCCATTCGTGCTCGACCTGCGTGCCGGCGGCCGCGGCCGCCGCGAGCACGATAGCCTCCGTCAGGTCCATCATCGTCTCGGAGTCGCCGTAGGCGTCGTAGGCCTCGAGCCTGGTGAATTCCGGATTGTGGCGGGTGCTCACGCCCTCATTGCGATAGACGCGACCGAGTTCGTACACCCGTTCCATGCCGCCGACGAGCAGCCGCTTCAGGTGCAGCTCGAGCGCGATCCTGAGCACGATCGGCATGTCAAGCGCGTTGTGATGGGTCTTGAACGGCCTGGCGGCGGCCCCTCCGGCGATCGTGTGCAGAGTCGGACCCTCGACCTCGATGTAACGACGGTCCGCCATCACGCGGCGAATCGCTTCGATGATCCGTGATCGCTTCACGAAACGATCGAGCACACCCTCCCCGTGCACGAGGTCGAGGTAACGCATCCGCTGCCGGAGATCGGCATCGACAAGGCCGGGGTACTTGTCGGGCGGGGTCTCGACCGACTTGGTGAGAAACTCGATCGACGAGGCGAAGACGGTCATCTCTCCGGTCTTCGACCAGCCAAGCCGGCCGTCGATGCCGATGATGTCCCCGAGATCAAGGCAGCCTACGACGCCCCATGCCTCGGGACCGACCTGCTTTTTGCCGAGCATGATCTGGATCCGTCCGGACCGGTCGACGAGCGTGATGAAGACGAGCCCGCCGGCATTTCGCAGCAGCAGGATCCTTCCCGCCACGCGGACGGTGGGTCCGTCATCCACATCGCGAGGGATCGACTCTCCCTTTCCCCGCACCGACGCAATCGGCTCGACATCGTCATAACGGTGACCCCATGGATCCACGCCGAGGGCTTTGAGTCGAGCGATTTTGTCGCGGCGTGCGGCTTCGAGCGACGGCGCTGGACCGGTTGCGTCGGCGGATGATTCAGGCGTTCGCGAGGCTTCGGTCATGGTCGATTCAAGGATCCCGATCGGCGGTGGTGCTGCTCCGGCGATCGTCTTCGTCTCCGGAGGGGAAACCGCTATTGTCGATGGCAGCGGGTGTCCGGAGAAGAGCGCATCCCCGAGGATTCCGGATGCAGCGACTGGTTGTGAGATTCCGGCGGTCCGAATCGAGGCCGATCGGACCGGTCTGAAGTCGTTTCGGGCGGCTTCGGGTTGTGCGTTCATCGGTTGGAGACCCCACAAACATGACCCTGCCGCCCGTCCAGCGACCGAGCCTGTTCAGCGTCGAATTGCGGAGTGGCCGGTGGGCCGAGATGGTGGAGTGGTATCGGACGGTCCTCGGGCTGCGGGTGCTCGTCCGGGTGGTTGACGACGGCTATGCGCTCCTCGACGCGGGCGAGACACGGCTGGCGATCCTTTCGCGGCCCGAGCCCGGGGAGTCGAGTCCCCGCTGGAGCCTCGGCTTCGAGGTCGTCGATCTCGATCTCGTGCACGGGCGACTCCAGCAGAGTGGCTCGACGGTGACCGATCAGCGGGAGCAGCACGAGGGCTTCCGGGAGATCGTCGCGATCGACCCGGATGGCAATCGGATCCGTCTCTTCTCCTGGTCGCATCGCTCCTGATTCACCTTCAGGGTGCGTCGAGAGTCGAAGCGGTCGTCTCGGACGACGGAAGCGGATACGTTGCGGACTTGTTCAGGTAGGCTTTCGGCGATGAACAGCTTGGGGACTGACGGTGCGCACGACTCACTCGCGAGCACCTACGAGGACGAGCTTCTCGGTGAGACCGTTCCCTTCTGGCTGGCTCACGGCATCGATCGGCGGCACGGAGGCGTGCTGACGTGCCTGGACCGTGACGGCACGCCGTACGACACCGACAAGAGCGTCTGGTTCCAGGGTCGCTTCGGCTGGTTGCTCGGGGAACTCTGCGCAACCTTCGGCCCCCGGGAAGATTGGCTCGCCGCCTGCCGCTCGTGTGTCGACTTTCTGCGACGGCATTGCTTCGACACGGACGGTCGGATGTTCTTCGCCGTCACGCGTGAGGGACTGCCACTTCGGAAGCGGCGGTACGTCTTCTCGGAGATGTTCGCGGCGATGGCCCTCGCGTCCTGGGGAGCGGCCGCCAATGATCGGGAGTCTGCGGATGAGGGCGTGGCTCTCTTCGAACGCGCGGCAGCGCGGCTCTATTCAAAGGGCGGCATCGAGCCCAAGGTCGTTCCGCGGACAAGGCCGGTGGCGACCCTCTCCGCACCGATAATCGTGCTGGGCACGGCGCAGGCAATTCGGGTATCCGTCGCGAGGCTGCCCGATGGTGCCCAGCGGCATTCGGTGACACTCGATAGCGCGATCAACGCGGCCATCGAGGCGATCCGCACGCACTTCGTTCGGCCCGAGTTGGAAGTGGTCCTCGAGAACGTCCTCGCCGACGGTTCAACGTTTCTCGATCATGCCGACGGTCGCCTCGTGAACCCCGGCCACGCGATCGAGGGGGCATGGTTCGTGATGGAGGAGGGACACAGGCGAGGGGATCGGTCGCTCGTGGATCTTGGAACGCGAATGCTCGAGTGGTCGTGGCGGCTCGGCTGGGACGACTCCTGCGGGGGCCTCCTCTCGCTCCGTGACGTGGCGGGAAAGCCCTGCACCGAATACTGGCACGACATGAAGTTCTGGTGGCCTCACGCGGAGGCAGAGATCGCCATGCTCATGGCCTGGCGGCTGACCGCGGACGATGTCTTCCGCCGAAGGCATGCCGACGTCCGCGAGTGGTCGCGTCGACACTTCCACGACTCCCGGCATGGCGAGTGGTTCGGTTGGTTGCGGCGCGACGGCACGCCCACGCACCATGCCAAGGGGAGCCTGTGGAAGGGGCCCTTCCATATCCCCCGCATGCAGCTCGTCTGCCGTGGGCTCTTGGTCACAGATCCCTGATCTTCCTCACGGATCGGCTGAAACGGTCGCCCGCCGATGGGCGGTGGTGCGGCGGAAACGACGCATGGCAGCGCGCGGTACGGCACCGAATCCTGACGGTGATCCGCGCAGGCAGTGATTGCCCCGGTTTGTCCTCCAAGCGAATCGATCGCACGAAGCTGCCGATCGCAGCGACTGGACCGTGGGTGGTGCAGCTCGTAGCGTTCCCGAGGCCGCAGAAAGCCAGGCGGTCCGTCGAGGGCCATCTCGGATGGCGGCTGGGATCGAGGAGTCACCACGAGAACGAGGTGCGATCATGGGACAGCTTTCGGTTCATCGGGCAGGCTTGACGTTGGCCGCCATCATGGCGGCGTTTCACGTGATCTGGGTGGGTCTCGTCGCATCGGGCCATGCGGACTCGGTGTTGGCGTTCGTCTATCGAATCCACTTCGTCGACGACGGCAACGTGGCCATCACTCCCTTCCGGCCTGCCGCGGCTGTGCTCCTTGTGCTCGTCACGGGGCTCACGGGATACCTGATCGGAGCCGTGTGGGCACTCACGTGGAACTGTCTTGGTTGGTGGACGGGTGTCGGTGAGTCATCGACAGCTCTCGGTTCTCAGGACGTCACGGCGGAGCCCGGAAGGACGCGGCCGCCGAAAGCTGCCTGAGAGACGTCACGATGACGCTTGCCGGCTCGTGGCGGTCTCGAGTGGCGGTGGCCGCGAGGCCAGCCGTACGGCCAGGCGTACGGCATGCGAGAGGCTCGTCCAGTCGGCCTCTCCCTTCCAGGCGATGTCGAAGGCCGTGCCGTGGTCGACGCTCGTGCGCGGCACCGGCAGGCCGAGTGTCGTGTTGACGGCGGATTCGAAGGCCAATGCCTTGACCGGGATGTGCCCCTGATCGTGGTACATGCAGACGACCGCATCGTGGGTCGCCCGGGCCTTGGGCGTGAAGGCCGTGTCACCCGGGTGAGGTCCGGTGACGATCAATCGTTTCGCCCGGGCACGCTCGATCGCAGGAAGAATGATCCGCTCCTCCTCGCGATCGCCGAAGAGCCCGTGTTCACCGGCATGCGGATTGAGGCCGCAGACGGCGATCACTGGCGATCGTCCCCGAAGGTGTCGGAGCATCTCATCGGTGAGTTCGATCACGTCCAGGATCCGCTCGGTACTCAGCAGGGCGGGCACATCTGCATAGCCGACATGCGTGGTGACGAAACTGCAGGTGAGGATCTCCGAGTACTGCATCATGCAACTGCGGGGAGCCTTCAGCCGCTCGGAGAAGATCTCGGTGTGGCCGGGAGTACGGTGGCCCGCCGCGTGAAGGGCTTCCTTGCAGGCAGGGGCCGTGACGACCGCAGCGACGGTGCCCGAGATCGCCGCGTCGATCGCCGAAGAGCAGGCCTCGAAGGCGGCCTGCCCGCAAGCGGCCGAGACCCGCCCGGGTTCGACGGCATTGGCGTCGAGCTCACCGATGTCGAGCACACAGGGTCCGTCGTCTGCGTCGGCGAGTGCGGATACCACGCTGGCCGGAGGGGCGAGCCCGGTCACGTCCGCGACCCGGCGGAGAATCGCGGCACTTCCGAAGACGATCGGCCGGCAAAGTCCGGCAATCTGCGCATCGGCGAGCAGCCGCAGGCAGATCTCAGGGCCGACGCCGGCCGGATCACCGAGCGTCACCGCGATGCGGGGCAGCGATCGGCCGGCGCGTGGCGTTGGGGTGTGTGGGCCCACAGATTCGGCGGATTCGGAGGCGTGACGGGACATCGTGTGACGGGGGAGCGTGTGGGTTTGGATCCGCTGCAATCGTGTCAGGGACGTTCCATCAGGCGGATGTCGTGGAAGCGAACGTTCTTCCAGGATGCGTGCGACTGCGGTCCGATGCCGCCGGCAATCAGACCTTTGGCTCGCTGGCGTTCAGCGGAAAGCGATCGAGGCTCGCGTGCCGGGGCGGCGTCAACGTCGTGACCGACGGCGCGGCACTTGAAATCGACGTCGCAATAGTCCCATCGACACGCGAGGACCACCGCCGCGGCTACGAGGCCGATGACCGGTGCCCGTCCTGCAAAGATGCGGCTGTTCGAGGTTGCTTTTCTCATGGGGCGTGCAGGACGAACGATTGACCGACTTTCCTTCGTGCAGCGTACACGCTCCGGCAGCACGTTTTTTTGTCGAATCCGTAGGCCTCCGTCCGCCGGGCCGCCCCGATTGATCGCTGTTGGCCGACGACGGTTTCCTAGCGGTGGCCCGCGCCCCAGCCAGCGTGCGTTTCGGGGTCGATGTAGTCTGGCGAGCCGGTGTGAGTGGGTCCGAAGTGGATGTGGGGTGTGCCGTGGATCGGGTGACACGCGACGAGATCGGACGCGCAGCCCTTCCAAGCGACGGCTCGTCCAACCGATCCGCGCCGTCCTTCGGGCTTGCAACGGCGATCTTCGTCGTGGTGTCGAGCATGGTCGGCACGGGAGTGCTCACGACCAGCGGGTTCACGGTCTTCTTCACCGGCAGTAATCAGTTGATGCTGATGCTCTGGGTGATCGGCGGGCTCCTCGCGGCCTGTGGCGCGCTTTCCCTCTGTGAACTCGCGTCGGCCCTGCCGCGATCGGGCGGCGACTATGTGTTTCTGGGGGAGGCCTACGGACCGCTGGCGGCTTTCCTGTCGGGGTGGGTGTCATTCCTCATCGGGTTCGGCGGACCGATCGCGGCCTCGGCCTCGGCTGCCGCGCACTACCTGCTCGCCCCGCTCGACCTCGAAGCACACGGCCCGCTCGTCGCATCGTTCGCCCGACCCGCGGTGGCCACGCTCGCGATCATCGTGCTCGCTGCCATCCACTGCCTTGGGCGGCTTTCGACAATCCGCGCGCAGGCCGGCATGACGATCCTGAAGCTCGTGGTCCTCGTCGGCCTTGCGGTGGCAGGGCTCCTCGCCGGATGGGGTCGCTTCGCGACACTGGCCGATCGGCCACCACTCACCGCCGACGTCTTCGTGGCGATGGCGTCGTCGCTCGTCTACATCTCCTACGCCTATACGGGCTGGAACGCGGCGGCCTATGTGGCGGGCGAGGTGGACCGACCCCGCGAGCAGGTGCCACGTGCGATCCTCATGGGAACCACGTTGGTCATCGCGCTGTACCTGGCACTCAACCTCGCGTTCGCGCTGGCGGTTTCCGCCACTGACATTCGCGAACTGGTCGAACGAAGCGGACGCGTCGATGCCGTGGCGCCCATCGCCCAGATCGCAGCGGAGCGCCTCTTCGGACCGGGAGTGGCCGCGCCCCTCTCGGTGGCGATCGGGCTCACCCTGCTGTCGTCCGCGAGCGCCTATGTGCTCGCCGGACCGCGGGTAGCCTGTGCGATGGCTCGTGACGGTAGATTCCCTGCGATTGCCGGTCGTGTCTCGGCCTCCGGAGCCCCCGTTGTGGCCACGTTCCTGCAGGTTGGCTGGGCGATCGTGCTCCTGTGGACCGCTTCGTTCGAACGGATTCTCGTCTTCGCCGGTGTCGGGCTCGCGATCTTTTCCATGCTGGCTGTGGCGGCGGTGTTCGTCCTGCGGTGGCGCCGACCGGATCTGCCGCGACCATTTCGCACGCCAGGCTATCCGGTGGTGCCACTGGTCTATCTCGTTGGTACGGGGATCCTCACCGCCGCCGTTTTCCTGGAGAGGCCCATGGAGTCGATACTGTCGCTGGCGGCGATCATGGTCGGTGTGCCGGTCTCGTTCATGACAACACGCACCATTCAGTCGACCGACGGCCGCCCGTGATGCCTTCGGTGTGCCGACGAGTCGCCTGGGCGGCACAGCCGTCCCCCGACGATCGCAGTACCAGGGAGACCATCCGTGCAACCTTGTCGACGCATCGTGTCCCTGCTCCCAAGCGCGACGGAGATCGTCTGCGAACTCGGCCTCGGTGACCGACTCGTGGGCGTGACGCACGAGTGCGATCATCCACCGCTCGTGCAGGCGCTCCCCCGCGTGACTCGCACGCGAATTCCAGCCGAGTCCAGCGGCCGGGAGATCGATGGCCTGGTTCGCGAGCGGCTCGACCATGCGGCCGGCTTCGATGCCCTGTATGTACTCGATATCGAGGAGGTCGCACGGCTCGAGCCGGACCTCGTGATCACGCAGACGCTCTGCCACGTCTGCGCCGTCGCCGAGTCACAGGTGGCCGCCGCGACGGCACGCCTGCCGATGCGTCCCACGGTCGTGACGCTCGAGCCCTCTCGGCTCGAGGACGTTTTCGAGAGCTTTTCGACGGTGGCGGTCGCCGCGGGCGAGCCCGAACGGGCCGCACCGGTCGTCGCCCGTCTGCGGAACCGAGTCGAGGCCGTCTCGCGATCGTTCGCACGGGTCGAGGATCTGCCGCGAGTTGTCATGCTCGAATGGATCGACCCGCCCTTCTCGAGCGGCCACTGGACGCCCGAGATCGTGCGACTCGCCGGTGGTGTCGAGTGTCTGGGTAGGGCAGGGGAGCCTTCCCGTACGCTCGCCTGGGAGGAGGTGCGCGAAGCCGATCCAGACGTGCTCGTCGTCGCCTGCTGCGGGTTCGATGAGGATCGAGCCCGGAGCGAGATGCCGAGCCTCGAATGTTTGCCCGGCTACCGCGATCTCGCCTGCGTTCGTACCGGGCGGGTTCACCTGATGGATGGGAATGCGTTCTTCAGCCGACCGGGCCCGAGGCTCGTCGAAGGGCTCGAGATCCTCGCTCACCTCCTTCATCCGTCGGGCTCGACGCCATCGGTCGGCCCCGTTCACCGCAGTCTGCCTGCGGATTCATGAGCCATCGAGTACGCGTCGGTCCACCGGCCAACTCCGGCGACGCCTGTTTCGCGGAGCCTGCAGAATCGGATTATCATTTTGGGTGGGAGAGGAGGCCGTCTGAACCGTCGCGTTCCGCGACGTCTGCTCAGCCGGCCGACCGTGTCGTGTTCGAGTTGGCGATGGATCCGGAGGAAGCGTGCGATGAACCTGAGATATCTGGCGATCGTTGGATGCCTGCTTTCCAGGATGGTCTCCGCCCAGGAAGTAGCCGAGGCGCCGAAGGCGGCGGAAGCCGCCAAGCCGCCCCTTCAACTTCGGGTCTTCCAGGCGGTTGCCGTGGCTCCTGGATCATCCGTGAGCGTGGAGTGTCCGATCGAGCGGTCGGGGTTCGATGAGCCGGTCACGCTGAAGATGTCGAACCTGCCTGAAGGCGTGACGGTCAAACAGGTCACGATCCCAGCCGGTGCGATGAGCGGCATGCTCGAGATCGTGGCAGCCAGCAATGCCACGCCCCGCGTCCGATCGGCGATTGTTTCCGCATCCGGCGGGACTGCGACGGCCTCGGACGTCATCGTGGTACGGGTCAGTTTTGAGAGTGAGAAGCTCCCTCCAGGCACGCTCGATTACACGCTCATGAAAGAGATCCTGGAGGATAGCGATTCGCTTCCCATGTTGAGGCGGCGCGGATCGATCGGCGGTCGATTCACGACGGATTCCAAACGGAAGCTCGCCGATTTCTACGGCGGCACTCCGGAGTCCGAGGCGGCCGTCATGAAGGGACTCGCGTGGCTCGCAAAGATGCAGCAACCCGACGGAAGTTGGTCGCTCAAGGCCGGTGACGACGCCGCAGCGGCCAACGCTCCGCCGACGGCTTCGGCAAGCGAAACGATGGAAACAACCGCCGGGACGGCCTTCGGGCTCCTTCCGTTCTTGGCCGAGGGCATCACCCACCGTTATTCGCCAGCCGGTCAGCCGGAACTCAAGCCCTATCGCGACGTCGTCAAAAACGGACTCGTTCACCTGGCTTCGCGTCAGGTCCGCAATCAATCGGTCAGCGACGGCAGCCTGGGCGGCAATATGTATGCCCATGCCCTCGGCACGATCGCCCTCTGCGAGACGTATGGACTCTCGGGGGATCCCAAGACGCGAGTGAACGCCCAGTTGGCGCTGAAGTATCTGCTGAATTCACAGCACCAGCAGGGAGGTGGCTGGCGATACGGTCCTGGTCAGCCGGGGGATATGTCGGTGACGTCGTGGGTGTTTCTTGGTATTCGAAGTGCCCAGTTGACCGGCATCCCTGTGTTGGAGGCGACGCTCGAGAGGGCCGGCCGATTCGTCGATTCATGTGCTTCGGGACCTTCGGAGGCTCCGGATTCCCGCTACACGTATGTGCCCGGTGAAGAACCCAAGCTTTCGCTCACCGCGGCGGGCCTGCTCACGCGGCAGTATCTCGGATGGGACGATAAAGAGCCCGATCTGCTCGCGGGGTGCGCGTACCTCATGGAGAATCGGCCGCCGGATTCGGCAACGACGCTCGGCAGCATGTACTACTACTACTACGCCACGCAGGTGCTTCATCACCTCGAGGGGCCCAATTTCGATCAGTGGAACCATCTCATCAGGGAGCACATCCTTCGCCAGCAGGAAAAGGATGGCGACAACGCTGGGAGTTGGAATCCGACGGGCGTCGACTGGGGCAAAGAGGGTGGGCGGATGTATGCGACGGGACTTGCCATCCTCACGCTGCAGGCTCCGTACCGGCATCTGCCGATGTTTCGACAGGCACAGTTCTCGGCCCGTTCGACGAAAGCCGACGACTGAGGCTTCACGCCATCGGAGTCGTCTTCGACGAGGTGCCCGATGATCGACATGCACGGATCGCGCCGACGCTGGCTCGCGGCGACCGCCTGCTCCATCGGAGCCTTGGCCGCCGGATCCGGTCGTGCGGTGGAGCCCTTCAAACGGTCGGGTGTCGGCCGGCTGCGACTGAGCCTGGCCGCCTACGGCTTTCGCCAGTTCTTCCAGTGGAGCCGGGGCAAGCCCCAGGTACCGAAGGATGTCGTACGGAGTCTGTCGATCGGGTCGTTCGTCGATCTTGCCGCCGACCTGGGCTGCGAAGGGGCCGAACTCACGTCCTATTACTTCGAGCCGGACGTCAACGCGACGGGCCTTCTCGATCTGCGACGTCGGGCGTTCCTCAGGGGCATCACGATCAGTGGCAGCGCCGTCGGGAACACCTTCACGCTGCCGGCAGGGGACGAACGAGATGCACAGATCGCATCCGTCAAGGAGTGGATCGACCACACCGCTCTGCTCGGAGCGCCACACCTGAGGGTCTTCGCCGGTGCGGCCGTTCAGGGGCAGTCGGCCGACGAGGCGCGAGCCTGTTGCATTGCCGCGCTCGAGGAGTGCTGCGATCACGCCGCCGCGAAAGGGGTGATGCTCGGTCTGGAAAACCACGGCGGAATCGTGGCGACGGCCGACGATCTTCTCGCTATCGTGCGGGCGGTCAGGAGTCCATGGCTTGGCGTGAACCTCGACACCGGAAACTTTCATTCGGACGATCCGTATGCCGATCTCGTCCGCTGTGTGCCCTACGCCGTAAACGTGCAGTACAAGGTCGAGATTCAGCGATCCGCGAACGGTCCCAAGGAGCCGGCCGACGCAGCGAGGATCGTGAAGCTCCTGACCGATGGAGGGTATCAGGGTTTCGTGTCCCTGGAATACGAGGCGACCGAGGATCCGTACGAGGCCGTGCCGCGGCATCTCGGGGAGTTGCGGGCCGCCATCGGATGAACAACCATCGATGCACACCGCTTCGATCGCAGGGAGGACCCGCTCTCCGAGTGTTCCATCCGTTCCGCCGGCCAGCCCGGACGTAGCGTTGCTCGAGCCACCAACCATCCGGAGTTTCCATTCGTGAACGCATCATGCCACCCCATTCGTCCGTCTGTGCGGGCCCGCCTGCAGTCGGTTGTGGTGCTCCTGTTTGCGGCCCTCGCGGCAGTTCCGGTTCGGGCGGATGAAGCGCAGCGGGAGCGGCTCTGGCCCGACAACGCACCGATGGCGAAGGGAGACGCCGAGTCCGATCAGCCGTTCGTCGACGTCTGGCGGGCCGACGCGGCGACCGCCAACGGTTCGGCCTTCGTCGTCTGCCCCGGCGGCGGCTATGGCGGACTGGCTGCCGACCACGAGGGACGGCAGGTGGCCACGTGGTGCAATGGCATGGGCACCACGGCGTTCGTCCTCCACTACCGCCTGGGCAGCAAGGGCTATCACTACCCGGTGCAGCTGCTCGACGTGCAGCGAGCCGTGCGATTCGCCCGCGGGAACGCCGAGCGATATGCCATCGATCCAGGTCGGATCGGTATCATCGGATTCTCGGCTGGTGGGCACCTCGCATCGATGGCCGCCACCCTCTTCGATGAGAAGCCGGCCGGCGGTACCGACGACGCGATTGATCGCACGAGCGCGCGGCCGGATGTCGCGGTGCTCGCGTATCCGGTGATTTCACTCACCGAGCGCCATGCCCACCGCGGCTCCAGGAAGAATCTGCTCGGGCCCGCCGACGTTGACGAGCTTGCCGCGACGCTCAGCACGGACCGTCGCGTCACGGATCGCACCCCGCCCACCTTCCTCTTCCAGACCGACGAGGACACGGCAGTACCGGCGGAGAATGCGATGGCGTTCTACCTCGCCTGCCGACGGCATGGTGTCCCGGCAGAGATGCACGTCTACCGACGTGGGCCGCATGGCGTCGGTCTGGCGACCGGAGATCCCGTGCTCGGCCGATGGGGCGATCTGGTGCACGACTGGCTGCGAGAGCAGGGCTTCTTCCGGCCGAAGTCCTCGCACGGCGACGAATGAAATGCTCGATCCTTCGGTGACCATGAGGAACCGGACAGCGCGGCCGTGAATACCGACTCCTTCGGAGGCTGAACGTGATGCGAAGGCGATCGGTGGGAAGCGTGCGGGCTTCGCTGACGGTCGCCGCGTCGGCCCTCTTCATCTGTCCGGGAACGCCGGTATTCGCGGGCACGTTTCGCGCGGGCGCCGCGGTCGTGGATATCACCCCGCGAAACGCGCCGCCGGAGCCGCCGTCGATCGTCGCCGGTGGATTTCTGGAGGGCCGTGCCGCACGGGTCACCGACCCGCTCTACGTGCGGGCGATCGTCCTTGACGACGGCGGCGGACCCGACGCCGCACAGGTCGGTCGCCGTGAGCCCGTGCGGATCGCATTGGTGGTCGTCGATACCTGCATGATGCCGCAGGCGCTCATCGACGAGGCGAAGGCCCTCGCCGCCGAGCGCAGTGGCATCCTGCGGGAGCGCATGCTCGTGTCGGCGACGCATACGCATGCGGCACCCGCCGCCATGGGGTGCCTCGGCACCCGCGTCGACGCGCCATACGCCGCGCGGCTGCCGGCCGCGATCGCCGCAGCGATCGTCGCCGCCAGCGAGCGACTCGAGCCCGCCGCGATCGGCCACGGTGCCGTCGATGACTGGGAACATACGCACAACCGTCGCTGGATCCGTCGTCCCGAGACCCGCGTCGTCGACCCATTCGGATCGCCCACCGGTCTGGCGAACATGCACCCGGGCCATCTTTCCAGGGACGTCATCGGTCCGTCGGGACCCGTCGATCCGCAGCTATCGGTGCTGTCGATCAGGTCGGAGGAAGGGCGGCCACTGGGCATGCTCGCCTGCTACTCGCAGCATTACTTCGGGTCGCCTGCCGTGTCGGCCGACTACTTCGGCCACTTCTGCCGCGCCATGGCCACGTCGCTCGGGGTACCCGGAGATGGCAACGGACCGTTCGTCTGCGCACTGGCCCAGGGCACGAGCGGTGATCTGATGTGGATGGACTACGGCGCTCCCAAACGGCAGGTTGCCGTGCATGAGTACGCGGCCGCAGTAGCCCGTCGAGCCCGCGAGGTGATCGATCGGCTCGAACACCGTGACGACGTGACGCTCGCGATGGCGGAGCGGAAGATCGATCTCGCGTATCGCGTGCCTGACGAGGCGCGCCTGGCATGGGCGCGGCCCATCGCCGCGGGCATCGTGGACGACCTGCCGAAGAACCTTCCCGAGGTCTACGCCCGAGAGGCACTGATCCTCCACCAGCGGCAACGGACCACGCTCACGCTGCAGGCAGTGCGCATCGGTGACGCCACGATCGCAGCCTTGCCCAACGAAACCTATGCCCTGACCGGTCTGAAACTCCGCGCACGCTCGCCGGCGTCGCTCCACTTCACGATCGAATTGGCCAACGGCGCCGAGGGCTACATTCCGCCTCCCGAGCAACATGTCCTCGGTGGCTACACGACATGGCCCGCGCGCACCGCCGGCCTCGAGGTCGCCGCGGAGCCGCGGATCGTCGACGCGCTGGTCGACGCGCTCACGGAGGTGACCGGGCGGCCCACCCGCGTGCCCACGGACGTCCATGGACCGGCTGCCCGCGTCGTTCTTGATGCAGGACCGATCGGATTGTGGCGATGCGAGGATGACGAGGGAGCCACACTTCGCAATGCGATCGACGGAGGTGGGCACGCCACGCTCACGCCCGGTTTCGCGTGGTATCTGCGGGGGGTCCGGGCGGGTACGGGCACGGGCGTCGGCGAGATTATGCGCCCCGGGGTGTTCTCTGGACCGGAGTCGATCAACCGCGCCATTCACCTTGCCGGCGGTGAGATCACCCTGCCGCAGCCCGCGGCCCCTGGCGATGCGACGCTCGTGACGTGGGTGTGGCTCGGCGAGCGCAGTGGTGCGACGGTCCGCGAGGGTGTCGTCTGCGAGGGGCTCGCAGCCGAGGACGTCGTCGCCCGGCAGGATGCCGACCACCTCGTGCGGTTCGACCTCGGGTCGTCGCGCGGCAGGGCGACCCATCGAGCCGACGAGTGGCAACGGATTGCCGTCGTCCGACGGGATGGAGTGGTCGCCGTCTACGTCGATGGCGCGGCGGAGCCCGATGTGACTGGCCCGGCCTGCATGGCGTCGTCAGCCCTCGTGATCGGCCGCGGGCTCGAGGGAAAGGTGGACGAGATCGCCTGGTTTGCTCGCGCGCTCTCGCCGGCCGAACTTGCGAATTTCTGGACGGCATCGGGCGTCGCCGAGGAACGCGCCCTAGCGGAGGACGTCCGGCGGTCGGCGGAAGAGCAGCGGGTGCGACAGGCTGCGGCGCCGAAACTGCCGGATGACCACGCCGCCCGAGTGACGGCGCTCGGTCCCGCACGATTCTGGCGACTGGAGCAGCCGCCGGAAGACGGCGTCGTGAGTGGTGCGGTGCGATTCGCTCCCGGAGCGTTTGGCTCGTTCCAGGGGGGCCGGATCACCGCAAGGGATGACGCACTCGACGATGCGTGGAGCGTGGCCTTTTGGTTTCGAACCGACATGGCCGCCCCTGCGCGTCCCGTGACCCCCTACCTCTTTTCCCGCGGGCCGCAGGGCGATCGCGACGCACCGGGGGATCACCTGGGAATCGGCGGTACCGCGCCGGGCACCGTGCAGGGCCGACTGCTCGTCTTCAACGGCAACCGCGCCAACGGCGTGCTGGCCGGACGCACCGAACTGCCTGAGCGATCGTGGAATCACGTCGTCATGGCGAGAAAAGGGGATCGCATCACGGTCTGGCTCAACGGCGCGAGCGAGCCGGACATCGACGGCGTGCTGGCGGTCACGGCTCCGGAGTCGCGGGAGTGTTTTGTCGGTTCGCGCAGTGACGATTTTGCGCCGCTCGAGGGACACCTCGCCGCCTTCGCACATTTCGATCGTGCGGTCGAAGCCTCGGAGGCAAGGGCCCTCTTCACCGCCTCTGGTCTCGCTCCCGGCGAGCCGCTGCCGGTTGGAGAGCCCCCCGCCGGGCCGCGTACTCCCGAAGAGACGCGGCGCGGCATCCGCGTCCCGCCTGGGTATCGCGTGGAGCTCGTCGCCGCCGAGCCGGACGTGCTCGATCCGGTCGCCTTCGACTGGGACGCCGCGGGACGCTTGTGGGTCGTCGAGATGGCCGATTATCCGTCCGGCATCGACGGCGCCGGCAAGCCCGGTGGCCGGGTCCGGGTGCTCGAGGACGCCGATGGCGACGGCCGCTACGAGACGAGCCGGCTGTTCGCCTCGGGCCTTTCGTTTCCCAACGGTATCGTGACCTGGCGCGACGGCGTCATCGTGACGGCAGCACCCCGGATCGTCTTCCTTCGCGACACCGACGGAGACGGCCACAGCGATCGGGAGGAGACACTGCTCGAGGGCTTCATGGAGGGCAATCAACAGCTCAGAGTCAATGGGCTGCGTCGCGGTCTCGACACCACGCTCTGGTGTGCCAGCGGCGGCCATCATGGCGGCCATGGTGCGCAGACGGTGATCTCCTCCCCGCGCGCGGGCCGCACCTATGCACTGGGCAGCCATGACTTCCGATTCGACCCGGACTCTGGCGAGGTCTGGATCGAGTCGGGCCCATCGCAAGTCGGCCTCTGCCGCGATCCGTACGGACACTGGTTCGGCACGCAGAACGCCAATCCGTTGTGGCACTGGGTGATCGCCGATCGCCACGTCGCCCGCAATCCTTTCGTCGCGCCCGAGCGCACGGTCGAACACCTCATCGGTCCGGGAAGTCCGCCGGTGCGACCCGCGAGTCCGCCCGAAAAACGTTTTCACAACTTCCATCAGGCCGGAAGGTTCACCTCCGCCTGTGGCAGCACGGTGGACCAGGCCGGCACGCTGTTCGCCGACGGATCGCTGCACGCCTTCACCTGCGAGCCGTTCCACAATCTCGTCCAGCACAACGTCCTCACCGACGCGGGTGCGACGTTCACCGCCTCGTGGCCTGAGGCGGAAGGCCCGACCGACTTTTTCGCGGCCGACGACAGCTGGTGCCGGCCGGTCATGGCCCGCGTCGGCCCGGACGGCGGGCTGTGGATAGCCGACATGTACCGCAACGTCATCGAACACCCCGACTGGCTGCCGCCGTCCGCACGTGCGGAACTGCAGCCGCGGTATCGGCTCGGTGACGATCGAGGCCGGATCTGGCGCGTCGTGCGGGACGGTGGGCCGCACGGCCGATTCCCCGAAGCCGTCCGCCGAGCGGCGACACCTCTCGAGCGGGTCGCGCTCCTCGACAGCGCGAGCGCCTGGCAGCGGGATCTCGCATCGTCGCAGATCGTCCACGACACCGATCCGGCCCGTCGGCTCGCAGCCCTCACACCGCTCGCCGATCTCGCCCGCGAGGCGACCCGTGCCGAGGTGCGGCTGCAGGCCTTGTGGACGCTCGAGTCGCTCGGCTCGCTCGACGACTCACTGGTGGTCGTCGCGCTTGGTGACGCCGATCGACGTGTTCGGGAGCAGGCCGTGCGGATCGCCGAGCGTCGTGACAGCCCGATTGTGATCGACCGAGCAGTTGTGCTCGCCCATGATCCCGACGCCAAGGTGTGCCTGCAGGACGCGCTTGCCTGCGGAGCGTGGCCCGGTCGGGCGGCGGCCGACGCACTTGCCGAGGTCGCCCGGCGGTTTTCCGGCGACGCGTTCATGCGGACGGCGGTGGTCACCTCGGCGATCACCCACTTCGAGGCCTTCGCGGCGGCGGTGGCGAAGTCGGAGACGGCCGTCAGGTCCGCCTTCCAGGATCCGCTCGTGCGCATGACGGCCGGACGGCGCGACCGGGCCGTGCTGGCGACACTCCTCGACGCCGCTCTCGAGTCATCGGAGGAACGACGGACCGTCTAACTCGACGCCCTCGTGGCCGCGATGCAACGACTCGGAACGGATCCATGGCGGATCGCATCCGAAGGGGTCGGCCACGTTGGGCACCTTGTCGCGAGTGTGCGGCGTCTCGACGC
>JBJTBB010000469.1:0-6729 GCA_046091125.1 Planctomycetaceae bacterium | reverse complement strand
GGGCCCGCTCGAACTCGAAGAGGATTCCTCCGGTTCCCGCGTGGGCCTCGAACCTGAGCGGTCGCCAGCTGCCCGGGCGCAGGCAAAGCCTCCAGCCCTTCGGAGTGTCTGGCTCACTCCCGCTCTCCACCTCGGCATGATTCGTCCCGGTCCCAGCAGGACGTTCCCGGTCATCAGAAAAACCGTAGATACCCTGCAACTGGTTGTCGGTCCCGTCCCCACCCTTGAAATCGAAATCGATCCCCTTCGGATCGGAACCAGGCCGCACATCGACCGTGCCACGAAGCTGTTCCTGGCCATCCTCGGAGAGGATCCACGCCCCCTCGGCGTCGAATGTCAGGAGTAGTCCCTGAAGATCCTTCGGGCTCGCGTCGTTTCCGTCATTGGTGACGCTGACCGCCTGCCAAGCACCCTCGAAGCGACGCACTTCACGGCGGCGAGCACCCTCGTCCTCGCTGTCGTTGCTCGCGCCGATGTCGTCGTTGACGTCGTTGCTGTCTTCCTTGCCACCGACGTTGTCATGCACTCCTTCCACCAACGATCGCAGTTCCTTCACTGGAATGAACTGCACCGCGTCGACGACCACGTGTCCCTCGGTGTCGTCATTGGCGACCGTGACGCTTGTCGACAGGCCTGCGGAAAGAATGAATTGCCCGAGCACCAGGAACCCGTCGGACGAAGGTTTGCGCTGATCGACGATGATTCTTCGCTCGCCCTCCGGCAGACTGATGGTCACCGGCACCCGTGCGGCCCGATTGGAGCTTGGCGTGTAATACAGCCGCACCTCGTGGAGCCCCGCGGACGGGATGTCGGGACGGAAGGAGACCGACTTCTCCCCCTTCCCCGCCGCATCGTCGTGCAGGTAGCCGTCACCCACGAACCCGCCGATCGACCGGCTCGCCATCCATGCCCCGCGCCTCTCCGCCGACGCATCGTCGACCACCACGCCGGCGAGCGTCGCCGGATCGACCGATGACGGATCGGTCCGAACCGGGCCGGTCCACTCGAGCGCCTGACCGTCGGCGAGGAGTCGTGCATGCAGCTCGCTGTAATCGATCGCCTGTACGTCGCACCCGTCCCGGATGGCGATCGCCGCCGCCGTCGCCGCCGACTGCCCAAGCACCATGAATACCGGCTCCATTCGGATCGAGCCGTAGGCGATGTGCGAGGCGGCGAGGCAGACCGGCACGAGCAGATTGCCGCACTCCGTCCGCCTCGGGCGGATGCTCCGCCAGGAGATGCGATACGGGGAGACGCCCACCTGGATGTCACCCTCGTTCCGCACGACGCCGTCAATCGTCACGTAGCGCTGACAGTTGTGTGAATCCATGTTGTAGGCACCGAGCCCCACCGGATCCTCCGGCACGCGACGCTGCTGGCAGTCGTGCTGCGTCATCACGTAATCGCAGACCATCCGCCGGGCCTCCCGGACATAGAGCTGATGCGGCCAGTTTCCATTGTCAGTGAACTCGTCCTTGGCCGGACCGAGACGGCGGAAGTGGCCTCGCACCTCCTCCGGCACCCGCGGATGATTCGCCAGCGTGTACATCAATCCCTGCTGGTAGCGGCGATGCTCCTCGATGATCCGCTCGCGGGTGGCATGATCCGCCTCCGGATAGTCGTAGTTGGCCCCGATATAGTCGGTGCTGATCGCGAAATTGTTGTTGGTGTCGGTCTTTCGATTCGGCATCCAGACGGGGGTCCACGGCACCCGCCGATCCCCCGCCTCGAGGGTGCGGAGCAGCAACTCGTACCGCTTCGCGTCGTATCCCTCCGGCTGCGGCCAGTCCAGCCGATTCTCCGGCACATCGGTCGTGCACATCCGGAAGTTGTAGGCCTGAACGCGATGGTCACCGGCACCATCCGTCCCGGGAGGCTCGGCCTGCACGAGCGGCACCAGGCCGCTTGTGGCATCCCCGGGCACCACGTAGGGATCGACATCGTGCGTGAACTGATGGCTGACGGCATGCGACACCCGGACACCATTGAGCGACTCGTCGTATACGTCCTGCCCCTCCCGGCCGACGTGATACGACACGCCCGCCCTGGCCATAAGGTCTCCTTCGTACGATGCGTCTATGAACATCCGACCGGTGAAGGTCCGCCCGCTTTCCATCCTGATGGAAGTGATACGACCGTCGTTTTTCGTGACGCCACCGTGGGTCAGGTCGAGACGTTCACCGAAGGCGACCACGACCCCTGCCTCGTCGAGCCACTGCCGGAAGACCCGTTCCGCAACGTGTGGCTCGAAGGTCCACATCTCCTCCTCATCGACGGACTTGCGACGACGCTGGTACTGCTCCCTCGACTCCCGGAGCCAGGTCGAGTCGTCGGCATACTGTCGACCGACGCGACGATAGAACTCCCTTGCCAACCCGCCGATCGCAGCCTTGTTGCCGATATCGGTGGCACCGAGCCCTCCCGAGGACAGCCCTCCTACGTGCTGCCCGGGCTCGACCACAACGGCCGAGAGCCCCATGCGACGGGCCTGGATCGCCGCGACGACTCCGCCCGACGTGCCTCCGTACACGACGACGTCGGCCTGCCCCGGTGCGACATCCCCTCGGACGGTCGGCTGCTGTCCGATGAAGAGGAGTGAGAAGAGGACAATCGCCGCACTCCCACCCCTCCACCTCCGAGTGGACGTGCCGTAGCCTTCTGGAAACCGAACCGGTTTCATAGCGCGTTCCTCTTGTCCAACCTGCTTTCTGTCCGCTTCGATTGGGATCACGTTTCGACGAAGGGATGGGTACGTGCTGGATCGCGAATCTCAGTCAAGGAGCGATCAGACCGATGCCCGGAAACCCCGCCCCACCACTTGGCGACTACCCGACGTCATCATACTCTCCTGCGCTGGCGGAGGAGGGTGTCCTGCATGAGGCAAATCGATCTCTCACGACACGGTATCACCGTAAGGGACATCCGCAGGAATCTCCCTCCGGCGGAACTCTACGCCGAGGCGATCCGCGACGACCCGGATTGCGCGATCGGCGATTCCGGAGCCCGGATCGCGTACTCGGGGTCCAAGACCGGCCGGTCGCCGAAGGACAAGCGCATCGTCCGAAACGCCACCTCGGAGCGGGACGTCTGGTGGGGCAGCGTGAACGTCCCGATTGACGAGGGCACGTTCCAGATCCATCAGGAGCGAGCCAAGGACTATCTCAACACGCGACCCAAGCTGTACTGCGTCGAGGCCTTCGCCGGCTGGGCGCCCGACCATCGCCTGAAAATACGGGTCATCTGCTCGAGGCCCTACCACGCGCTCTTCATGCACACGATGCTCATCCGCCCCGCTCCAGACGAACTCGCCGGCTTCGGCGAACCTGACGCGGTCATCTACAACGCGGGGCGGTTTCCTGCGAACCAACGAACCGCCGGCATGACCTCGAAGACGAGCATCGACCTGTGCCTTGAAACGAAGGAACTGGTCATTCTTGGCACGGAATACGCGGGGGAGATGAAGAAGGGTGTCTTCACGATGCTCAACTACTACGCGCCGAAGCGGGGGCTTCTCTCCATGCATTGCTCCGCGACGGCGGACAGGAACTCTGACGCCTCTTCGCTGATGTTCGGCCTTTCCGGCACCGGCAAGACCACGCTGTCGGCCGATCCGAAACGACAGCTCGTCGGGGACGACGAGCATTGCGGGAGCGACTCCGGCATTTTCAACATCGAGGGAGGCTGCTACGCCAAGGCGATCGACCTCGCGCCGGAGACCGAGCCAGAGATATTTCAGGCTCTCCGTTTCGGTGCCGTCCTCGAGAACGTCGTCTATGACGAGGAGAGCCACCACGTCGATTTCCACGACACGAGCATCACGCAGACCACGCGTGGTGCCTATCCGATCGATTTCATCCGCAACGCGAAGATCCCCTGCACGGCCGGCCACCCGACCGACATCATCTTCCTCACGTGCGACGCCTTCGGGGTGCTGCCTCCCGTGAGCGTTCTATCGCCACAGCAGGCGATGTACCACTTCGTCAGCGGCTACACGGCAAAGGTTGCCGGAACCGAGATGGGTGTCAGCGAACCGCAGGCCACCTTCAGCCCCTGCTTCGGCGGGCCGTTCCTCGTCTGGCATCCCATGAAGTACGCCGGCCTGCTCGCCGAAAAAATCCGTCGGTATGGCGTACGGGTGTGGCTCGTGAATACGGGCTGGAGCGGAGGAGCGTACGGCAGCGGACACAGGATGAAACTGCCGCTCACGAGAGCCATCATCGACGCCATTCATTCGGGTGCCTTGCGGGAGGCGCCGCTGGAGATTGATTCCATGTTCGGACTGAGTGCGGTGACGGCCTGCCCGGGCGTACCCTCGGAGGTGCTCGTACCTCGCCGTGCCTGGCCGGACGGGATCGCCTACGACGTGATGGCCCGAAAACTAGCTGGGCTTTTCGCCCACAACTTCCGCCAGTTCCAGGACGGCGTCTCGGGCGACGTCGCGGCCGCGGGGCCATGCGACTAGACGGTCGTGCAACGTGTGCATCTCCGGATCGGTACTCGACAAGCCCCGGACCAGTGCCCACGATGGGGAACTGTCCCACGGGAAAAGCGGCTCGAAGGGCCCCTTTTCCCGGCCAATAACCCGCGTGGCTCATGAATGGTTGCCGGCCGTCCAGCAAGCAGCCGTAAGAATCCAGTGGAAAATGTCGGCCTGCGGGATGACCATCCCGCCCGGGTGCGATTGATGGCTGGGGCGATGCGCCAAGGAGGGCGAGATCGTGCGAATGGTCGGCTGTCATGCCGAATGGTGGTCGTTCGCCGAGCGACTGCCCGAGCGTTCCAGGCTCCTGTTCTGGGAAATCCTGGTCGTGACCGTCGTCCTGGGACGCATGTCACATGCTGCCGAGATGCAGCCGGCGGACGGCGTTTCCGATGGCCGTCGCTTCTACGCCACGGGCCTCGTCGCATCTTCAGTCCAGAACGTCGTCGCCGACTCTGTCCAACGCCCGGGAACATCCCCAGTGAACCTCCTTGGGTGCGGTGCCATGGGCGTCTCGATGCCACTGCCGTCCGGCGCGATTCGCTTCGAACTTGAGGGGCGGAGCAACACGTTCCAAGTAGGGGAGCGGTCGGTGAGCGCCGCGGGTACCGATCGTCCCCTGGACCAGCGTGATCGCAGGCACCCGACTTCTGCGACTACCACTGCGTCCGGCTGGACGACCACCGTCAACGCATGGAGAGACGTTTCGCTTCCGGCCGACTTTGGACTCTACGCGGGCGGTGGAATAGGGCTGACCGCAGTGGCCAACTCCGATCAGTCACCTGTCGAAGCGGCATCCGGATTCGCCTGGCAGGCGGGAGGAGGTGTCACCTACGCCGCTCACGAACGAGTCACGATCGACGTCGGATATCGACTCGTCGGTGCAGGTTTTGCCAACCGGTCATCGGACTCTCTTGCAAACCCCGTGGGCGAGGCGACGATCTCTCTTCGCTTCTTCGAACCATTCTCCCGTTGGCTCTCGCGGTAGGGCATTCAGGCTCACGTGCAGATCATCCGTCCATCCATTACGATGCCCCCCATCGCAATCGCGAGGCGGGTAGCATCATGTCGTCCACGGTCCTCATCGTCCATCCCAAGGAACTCGTTGTACGAGGTATCGAGTCGCTGCTCCCGGGCGTCGGACTCAAAATACTGCCGCATGCCGGAAACGGGGCCGACGGCCTCAGGTTGCTACGTCGACATGCACCGGACCTCCTGGTGCTCTCCGACACCGTCCCCGACCATTCACCATTCGTGTTGGCACGATCCATCTCAAGTCGATCAGGAGGGCCCGCGATCCTGATGATCGGCGGCACTGAGCAGCCGACCTATCTCGCCCGTGCGGTCGCAGCCGGCGTGTACGACTATGTCTTCGAATCGACGCCGGTCGATCAGATCATTGCCTCGATTCGAGGCGCCTTGGACAAACAACCTCCATCCGCCCACGCTCCTTACGGCCGCATGATCGCCTTGCTTGCAAAACACAGGCCCGAGGCGACCATCCCTCTCTCTCCCCGTGAGCAACAGACGCTGCGTCACATAGCCCATGGACTTTCCAACGAAGAGATCGCTCAGTCGATGGCCATCAGCATCGAAACCGTGAAGGAACACGTGCAGAAAATCCTTCGAAAGCTCAAGCTGAATGACCGGACCCAGTCGGCAGTTTGGGCCGTTCGACAAAGGATGGTCGACTGATCATGTGTCGTTTCTCCAGGGCCGGCATGTCGTCACCGTGGGTCGGAGCCCTTCGTTTTTGACCTTTATCAGGATTGCCGCGATGCTCTCCACCAATGACGGCCTGCCCCCGCAACGCTCTCAATCGATTCCAAACCTGGGAATCTTCGTGCTCGCCGTGCTCGCCGCCATGGCTACCCCCAATCGCCTTGTCGACGAGTCCGAGAGGACATCCGTCGAGGCGAACGAGTCTCTCATCACACCAGCGCTGACGTCACAATGG
The DNA here is from genome assembly GCA_046091125.1 of Planctomycetaceae bacterium. Lineage (GTDB taxonomy): Bacteria > Planctomycetota > Planctomycetia > Pirellulales > UBA1268 > UBA4655. The sequence continues at coordinate 292 of JBJTBB010000469.1, read as the reverse complement.
GCCCACTGGAGGGGACCTGAGGGCAACGGCACGGCGCCGGACGCCCGACCACCGATCCGCTGCGGCCCCGGTCGGAATTGCCGCTGGAAGGTCGAAGTCCCGGGTCGCGGCTCATCATCGCCCGTCGTCTGGATGGACCGTGTCTTCGTGACGACCGCCGTGCCGGTCGATTCACAGGCTGCCGAGACCAGCCCGGGTGCGCTCGACTTCATCCTGATGGCGTTCGACCGCACGACCGGTGAAGAGGTTTGGCGACGAGTGGCCGTCCGGCAAACGCCCCACGAGGGCACCC
>JBJTBB010000468.1:0-2735 GCA_046091125.1 Planctomycetaceae bacterium | reverse complement strand
CCCGAGAGCATCGCCACTGCGAGGAGGGCATCGGCCGCGTCGGCTGCCGCACCGTGGGCCATGAGTTCCACCCGCACGCCCGCGGCATCGAGCTTGCCGAGCTTGTCGAGCGACCGCAAAACGGCCACCGACCGGTCGGCGAGTCCGAGAGACTCAAGCAATCCGCCGAGCAGACGGCGGTCATTGAGACGGATCGTGAATCGCTCGATGCCGATCGCCGCGAGCAGATCGTGCACCACGAGCACCATCTCGAGGTCGGCGACGGGGCTCGTCGTGCCGATCGTGTCGAAATCGCACTGCATGAACTCGCGGTAGCGGCCTCGCTGCGTGTTCTCCCCCCGCCAGACGCTCGCCATGTGGTACCGCTTGAACGGCAGACCGATCTCATGGACATGTTGCGCAGCGTACCTGGCGAAGGGCACGGTCAGATCGAACCGTAATCCGACGTCGCGACCACCATGATCCCTGAAGCGGTAGAGCTGTCGATCGGTCTCGTCGCTGCCCTTGCCGGTGAGGATCTCGAGGTACTCAAGCGCCGGCGTGTCGATGGGCGTGAAGCCATAGGAGCGATAGACGCGACGGGCCACGTCGAGCACCCGCTCGCGGGAGAGTGCCTGTGCGGGCAGCAGATCGCGAAAGCCCTTGAGGGTGCGTGGCTCGATCACGTGCGTCCCTTCCGGGATGTGGGGCGGCGCCGGCGACGTTGAGCCGGTTCGACGGTGTCTCAGAGGATCGGCAGGAGCGGCGGCTTGGGACTGCGAATCGAACGGCGGAGTGATTTCTTGCGGAAGGCTTCCCCCACCTCCTCCCCTCCGAGGCCGAGCACGGCGTCCATGTACTCCTCCACCTGCTCGGGTGTCTCGAAGAAGCGGTCATAGACCCAGTCGTCTTCGTACTCGCAATCCTTGGTCGTGTACTCGCGGCAGATCTGTGGCCGCGTCTCGTAAATACCGCAGCGATTGTCGTCCTGCAGGTGCTTGCAGACCGTGTGCACGCAGACGTACCAGTCGTCATCCTCGACGAACACGGTCGCTTGGTCGTGCAGGAGGAACCAGCGCACGTACTCCAATTCCTCCCGCGTGTCCGGTGTGTCGATCGGCAGGGCGAAATAACGGCAGCACTTGGCGGTGCAGCTCTCGCAGAGGACGCGATCGGCGGGGACGTCCTCCCGCTTCGGCTTCACGGGCATTTCCACGAGCCGCACATCGTCGAGGATCGATCCTCTCGGAAGCGGAGGACGCTCTACGACCGTCGACGAGGAAGGCGACTGGAGAGTTCGTTCGCCCATGCTCAGGTCGCTCATCTCGTTCTCCCGCCTCCATTCGAAACCACTCGCCGTCCAACGACTCGGAAAAAGGTTGTATCCCCTATACTCCGCGACGGCAAACGGCCCACACACCCTCCTGGGCAGCCGAAAGGAGTCGTCCGTGCCCAAACGTTGGCTCATCCGTCCGCACGACGCGGAGAGCATCCGGAATCTCGAGCGCGATGCGAGGATACCGGCGGTGGTGGCCCAGTTGCTCGTCGCCCGAGGCGTGCGGGATGCTGCGGCCGTGCGGCGATTTCTCGGCGGCACTCTCCGCGACCTGCGGGATCCCGAAATGCTCCCGGGCCTGTCGGAGGCCGCCGATCGGATCGTCGCCGCCGTACGGGCTGGCAGGCGCATCGTCGTCTACGGCGACTATGACGCCGACGGCATGTGCGCCACCGCCATCCTGATGCGATGTCTCACGGCGATCCACGCCGAGGCCAGCTGGTACGTTCCCAATCGTTTCGACGAGGGGTATGGACTCAACGTCACGGCGCTGGAGGGTCTCGCGGCGGCGGGTGCGGGGCTGGTCGTGACCGTCGACTGCGGCATCGCGAGCGTGTCCGAGTCGCTCGCTGCGAGGGCTCTGGGTATCGAACTGATCATCACCGACCACCACGCCTTCGGTGACAGCCTGCCCGAAGCGGCCGCGGTCGTGCATCCGCGACTGCCTGGAACGGACTATCCCTTCGGTGAACTCTGCGGCGCGGGTGTGGCCTTCAAACTGGCCTGGGCGATCGCCACTCGCATTTCAGGTGACCGGCAGGTGACACCGCGACTGCGGGAGATGCTGCTTGGCGGCATCGGCCTGGCGGCCCTGGGCACGGTGGCCGATGTGGTGCCGCTGATCGACGAGAATCGAATCTTCGTGCAACACGGTCTCGCCGCACTCAAAGAACGGGGCGGGACGGGGGTCTGGAAGCTCATGGAACTGGCTGGTCTTCATGACAAATCCTCGCTCGACTCTGAGGACGTCGCCTTCCGTCTCGCGCCGCGTCTGAATGCCGCCGGCCGCTTCGGCCAGGCCACTTGCGGGATCGAACTGCTCACCACGGGCGACGACGCCCGCGCCATCGATCTGGCGACCTCCGTGCACGAACTCAACTCCCAACGGGAGCACGAGGAGCGAAGCATCCAGTTGTCGGCCTCGAAGCAGGCGACCGAACGATACGATCCTTCCGCAGACGCGGCGCTCGTGCTCGCCGACCGTGGCTGGCACCCCGGAGTGATCGGCATCGTGGCCGGACGCCTGGCCGAGAAGTGGCATCGGCCCGTGGTGATGATCGCGCGTGGATCCCACGAAGGCCTTCCGGCGACGGGCAGCGTGCGGAGCGTGCCGGGCTTTGACGTCCACGCTGCGCTCTCAGCCTGCCGCGAGCTCCTCTGCTCCTGCGGCGGCCACGCTGCCGCAGCGGGACTGCGCATC
>JBJTBB010000467.1:0-4501 GCA_046091125.1 Planctomycetaceae bacterium | reverse complement strand
ATGGTGCCGTGCGGCGGGTGATGCGGTCGCGACGATGGGGCGGCAGTGATTCGGCAATGACATCGATTGCCCGGGCGATGTCGTGCCAGGTGGTGCCCGCAGCAAGGAGACGACTCGTCTCGTTTGCCTCGTGGCGACGGTATACCGCGAGTGGGCGGGGTTCGTACCACACCGGATAAGCGGCGGCGATTCGCGTCCACATCTCCCAATCGAGTGTCTGGGGCAGGTCGTCTCGATAGCCACCGAGTCGGTCATAGGTCGTTTTGGCGACGATGACCGAGGGAGTCTGCACCCGCTGCCGAAGAGCGATGCGTTCATGCCACCCATCGAGCAACCCCGGGAACCAGCGGAGTCTCGACGATGTCTTCAGCCAGCGTCCCGTGCCGTCGACGATGCGGCTGCTGCAGAAGGCCATGCCGATCGAAGGATGGCTCTCGAAGGCCGCCGTCAGTCGAGCGTAGAAACCGGGAAGGACAAGATCGTCCTGGTGCAGCAGATGCACGAGCCTGCCTCGGGCGAGCGACACGGCCCTATTCCAATTATTCGCGATCCCAAGCCTCGGGCCCGTCACGACTCGGACCCGGCCCTGAGCGTCGATCGAACGAACCATCGCACCCACGTCGGTGCGGGTCGAGCCGTCATCCACGACGACCACCTCGATCTGGTCGGGTGTCACCTGTGACAGGACAGACTCGATCGCCTCCCGCAGGAACACGTTCGGCTCGTGGGTCGGCAACATCACCGACAGCTTTGGGTACTGCTCGTGCGGCACGGACGTTGCTCCAAGTTGACTACGGGTCGACAGGCAGTCGGCCGGCAATCGAGACGGTGTCAACAGAGGACCGACGGTGTATCCGATTCCCGCTCGGCTCTGCCATGCAGCTTCACCACACCCGTCACGTGGGGGGTAACGCCTGGATATCGGTTTCCTTCCCAAATCCCCCAGACTGTCCCGTCAGGCGTCCGAACCCTGCCGTTTAGCAATCACCTCGTCCGGGGTGTGGAGGTGCAGACCGTTCTTTCTCAACGTCGAAGACGACTCTGTGCACCGCTCAGCTCTATCTCGTGTCGTTACTCGCATTGTGCCGTTGCCCGTCCGGCGAGGGAGACCGTATCCCAATGAGTTCGGTCCGAGCCATTTGCCGCTTCGACTTCGAGAGTAGGAACTGCCCATGCGACTCTTCCCGCGTCGCGATGCGAGATCGAGACGGCGTCTGCGCTCCCTCGGCCGCACGATCCTTGCATCGCTTGGACTCGCGCGAAGGCACGATGTGCCGGTCCACAAACTCATCGCTCCCGGTCGCAAGCCGTGGACGTCCGACGGAGGGGTGCCGGACGCCGATCGGCGAAAGAGGCAGATCGTGTTCGTATCGGGTGAGCCGGAAACGCCCGGCCATGTCTATCGCGTCGCGAGGTATGCCCGATCGGCCATGGAACTCGGCTTCGAGGTCGATGTGATCGCGGCGGACGACCTCGAGCCCGCCTGGTATCGCGAGCGCATCCGCAACCCGTCGGCGATCGTCATCTGGCGGGCACGGGCGCGGCCGGCCCTTGAGAAGGCGGTCGAAGCTTGGCGGGCCGCAGGGGCGGCCATTCTGTTCGACGTGGACGACCTGATGATCGACCCGTCGATCGCGACGCCCGATGTCATCGATGGCATCCGCTCGATGGGCCTCACGAAAAGCGACGTGGAGGCGACGTATCACGGCATCCGCCGTGCCATGCTCCTGGCCGATGCCTGCCTGGCGCCGACGTCCACGTTGGCGGAGGCCATCGAGCGGGCGGGCCGTCCCTGTCTCGTCGTGCCCAACGGCTTCGACGAGGAGACCTACCGCACGAGTCGGGAAGCCGTTCTTCGGCGACGCACGCAGGATCCATGCGACGGCCTCTTCAGGATCGGCTATGCATCTGGCTCACGGACGCACCAGCGTGACTTCGCCATCGCAGCGCCGGCCGTGGCGAGGCTGCTCTCGCAGCATGATGACGTTCGGCTCGTGCTGTTTCGCGAGCCGAGGAGGGGTACGCCGCTTCTGGATATCGAGGAGTTTCCGTCGCTTCGGGGCTTCGAGGAACGAATCGAATGGCGGTCGCTTGTGCCGCTGGAACGACTACCCGAGGAACTCGCCCGCTTCGATGTGAACATCGCTCCGCTCGAGACGGGCAATCCATTCTGCGAGGCCAAGAGCGAACTGAAGTACTTCGAAGCGGCTCTCGTGGAGGTGCCTACGATCGCTTCCGCGACAAGACCCTTCCGGGATGCGATCCGTCATGGGCAGACGGGTTTCGTCGCCGAGTCGACAGATGATTGGCTCGTGCACCTCACCGACCTCCATCGGGATGCGGAGAAGCGGCATAGCATCGGCCGATCCGCCCTCCTCGACGTGCTGCACCGATACGGCCCGGACGGTCGGAGGGAGCGTCTGCGGGCGGTGCTCGCACGGCTTCAGGGATCCCCGGGGGAACGCGCGGAGGCATTCCGAACATTCGCCGTGACGGTGGGCGACGGACGTACGTCGATCGAAGAGGCTGCACGGCAGCCGCAGCCCGAGGTGACCGTGTTCGACGTGGTCCGTCAAACAGGCACCGCCCGGGTCGCGGAGATCGCGGTGGTGGTGCCACTGTTTAATTACGCGCGATACGTGCTGGAAGCGCTCGAGAGCGTGGCCGCGCAATCGTGTGCGAGGATTGAACTCGTGGTCGTGGATGACGCGTCCACCGACGACTCGGTGGCCATCGTGGAACGCTGGATCGCCAGTCGCGGCAGTCGATTTGTGAGAGCGTCGCTGGTCCGCAACCACGTCAATGACGGTCTCGCGCGGAGCCGTAACACCGGTTTCTCGATCGCTGAAGCGCCGTTGATCTTCCCCCTCGACGCGGACAACACCATCGAGCCCCGCTGCCTCGCGGCTCTCTTCGACAGGCTCGTCCGTTCGACAGCGTCCGCCGCACATCCGACGCTCCAGCACTTTGGAGCGACGCATCGCTGCCGAACTGCGGAATCCTGGTCACCCGACCGTCTCAGACGAGGGAATTACATCGACGCGATGGCGCTGATTCGAAAGTCGGCATGGGCGGCCGTCGGAGGCTACAGGAAGGGGGCCTTCATCGGTTGGGAGGACTACGACCTGTGGTGCCGGTTCGTGGAGCATGGGCTGTGGAGCGAGGCGGTGCCAGAGGCCGTCGCGGGCTATCGAGTGCACCAGGAATCAATGATGCGTCGCGAAACCAATCCTGCCCTCGAGGCAGTCGTCGCCGCGATCCGGGCCGAGCACCCCTGGCTGACAGTTCGGGCGGCCTGATCGCCGAACCGAGCGTCGCGGCCCGTCCGCGTGCCGGACGGAAATGCCGGGGGTTGGATTCGTCATGGCAAGGTGCGATATTCCCGGCCATGAAAATCCATGAATACCAGGCGAAGGATTTGCTTCGAACCGCCGGTGTGCCGGTGCTCGCCGGCCGGGTCGCCCGGACGCCGGAGACGGCTGCGAGCGCGTATCGCGAACTCGGAACGTCCATCTGTGCAATCAAGGCTCAAATTCATGCGGGTGGCCGCGGCAAAGGAAAGGTCAAGGGCGGCGATCAGCGAGGGGTCGAACTCGCGAAGTCGGCGGACGATGCCGCGAGGATCGCGAAGGGGCTACTGGGCAACACGCTCGTCACGATCCAAACGGGGCCCGCCGGGCAAACGGTGCGGCAGGTGTTCGTGGAGAGCGGATGCCAGTTCACGAAGGAGTTTTACTGCGCGGTTCTCGTCGATCGTCGCGTGGGTTCGCCCGTGCTCATCGCGAGCACCGCCGGTGGCATGGACATCGAGGAGGTAGCCGCACGAACGCCGGAACTCATTCTCTCGGAACCGTTCGATCCCGACCGCGGTCTTGGGGGCTGGCAGGCTCGGCTCCTCGCTTCAAAGCTCGGGATTCCCACGGCCTCGTGGAGGGCGGCCGAGCACTTTTTCCGCTCGCTCACGAGGGCGTTCGTCTCGCTGGATGCCTCGCTCTTGGAGGTCAACCCGCTCGTGCTCACCTCGGACGGTGGCCTCGTGGCGCTCGACGCCAAAATGGCGTTCGATGACAACGCCCTCTGGCGGCACAAGGATGTCCTCGGTCTTCGGGACGAAGCTGAGGAGGAGCCGGCCGAGATCCGCGCCGCTGCAGCGGGCCTGTCTTATGTGAAGCTCGATGGCACGATCGGCTGCCTGGTCAACGGGGCGGGGCTCGCCATGAGCACGATGGACCTCGTCAAACTCCATGGCGGAGAGCCCGCCAACTTCCTGGACGTCGGCGGAGGAGCCGATGTGAAGGCGGTCACCGAGGCCTTCCGCATCATCACCTCAGACGCCAACGTCAAGGCGATCCTGGTCAACATCTTCGGCGGCATCATGCGTTGCACGACGATCGCAGAGGCGCTCATCGAGGCCTCGAAGACGGTCGGATTCAAGGTGCCCCTGGTGGTACGACTGGAAGGCACCGAGGTCGAGCAGGGACGAAAGCTGCTCGCCCAGAGT
>JBJTBB010000466.1:0-7305 GCA_046091125.1 Planctomycetaceae bacterium | reverse complement strand
CCGCGGGCCTGGGTGGTAGTGACCATCACGTACATCGGCGCCTGACCGAGCTTCGCCGACGCGTCGGCCGAGAGCGTGAGCTTCGCCTCGGACTCTCCCGACGGAATCAATTCCGCCGGCGACACGGCGACCCCCGACGGCGCGATCTCGCACTGCATCTCGAGCGGTTCATCGAACCCGGGCTGCCGCACGATGCGAACCGGGATCGTGACTTCCGATCCACGCATGAGCGGCTGCTTCGGGGCGACGAGTTCAACGCCGAATCCGGCAGGCTCCGTCACCACCGCCGCGAACCGGTCGACGCGGATGCTCCGCCAGGGATAGTGCGAATACCGCACCCGCAGCAGGTTCTGCTGGTTCACCGTCTCGAACGGCTCGCCACCGTCCACTGGACGGCCGGACACGCGGATGAACGACGCCGCCAGCGGCGCGTCGGAAGCGGCCTCGAACGCAAGCGGCCAGACAGACTGCATCTCCGGAACTCGGGGGGATACGAGCTTGACGCCGGCGGGCAGGCCCTCGACGGCCAGATCGAACGGTCCCCTGATGGTGCTTCCCTGGCCGGCATAGAGCATGAGCCGCACGTTCCAGCGGCCCCCTGCCGGCACCGAGAGTGACGTCGTGCGCGGCCGCTCGGGCTGGTAGGGCGTGGGCTGGAGGCCGACGTGCAGCGTGTTCGCTGGCGGGGCGATCTCGACGCGGTATACGGAGGTGGGTCCTCCGGCACCGCGCGAGTCGCTGATCTCGAGCAGGTAGTCGCCGTCCTGCTTCGGCGTCCAGATCACGGACGGATCGAAGAGTTCGGGGAAGTCCCCCTGGGCCCCGAAGATGTCACGGTCGGCGAGCGAGGCGTCGTCGGCCAAGAACTCTGGCTCCCCCGGCGCACCAGCCGCGTCGATTGGCCTCAGCCTGATCACGGGATCGACGGGCAGCCCCAGGCCGCTCGCCCAGACCCGCACCTGGAGCGGAGCCCCTTTCTTCACCATGAGGCGGAAACGGTCGGTCTCGTCCGGCTTCGAGAGGATGCCGTTGAGCGCGACGGGCGTCGTTGGCACCTTGGTCTCGGCCGCTCCCTGCTCCTCGAGAAGATTGGGGTAGGGGCTCGACCGCAACGACAGTGGCAACGGCGCCTCGCCGGCCAGCGGAAACGTACCGGCGGCCTGCGGCACCGCCACCGTCTGTGGCACCGATCCGAGCGGGTCGCCGAGCAAGTTCACGGCGAGTGGCCCGCCGGCTGGACCGCCGGGCGGATAGGCCGCAAGCGGCCGGAAGTAGCCGCCGAGGTGGATCGCATACTCCCGGGTGTGCGGCACGAACATCGACCGCCGCAGGACGATCGTGTAGTCGCCGTCGCCGGGCACCTTGATCGAGAGGAGCGGGTCCTGGCGATTGAGCGCCGAGTCGTCGTTCATCGCGATCCGCTTGCCGGAGGGATCGAGAACCGTGACGACCGAGTCGTAGCCTTCGGGGACGGGATTCCAAACGAGGTCATCGCCCATCTTCACCATGTCGACCTCGACGGAGAGCCGCTCTCCCGCCTTGCCCGCAACGCGGAAGCAATCGACGTCACCGCCGGCGCCGTTGTGGAGGTTGCCGTAGACGGTGACGTTCTTCTCAACCCTCAGGGCGGTGTCGGTTGAGTCGTTCGTGTTGGGATTGGCCTCCGCCTCGTCGATCACGGGGAAGGGACTCACGTAGACGGTACCCATCGACGAGAGGCCAGCAGCGGTGACGACACGGAAGGGATGCTCCCCGGGGCGACAGTCCGGGGCCACCTCGAGCGTGCAAACGAGCCGATCCTTCGCGGCGTCGAATGTCGTACCAACGCAACGGATGCCGACCGCGCCCCGGCTGCCCTGGTCGGCCGCGGTCCACGGGGCGAACGTGGCCTGCGGGTAAAAGAGCACGTCGGTCGCTTCGTTCCGCCAGCCGTTGATCACGATCTCGGACGCCCTGCCCCGACCCACCAGCCGCGGCCTCACGGCGTCGATCCAGGTGTCGGCCGTCGCAACGCAGGCGAGGAGGGGAATGAGGGCCACGGCCGCGAGCGGTGCCCGGTCGGAGGCGCGCATGCGAGATTGCTCCGGTAGGATGGAAAACGCCGCGGCACTCAGCCGATCAGCGACTTCATGATCTCGGCGTCCTTCACGATCTCGATCGGACGCGTGCTGAATGCGACGAGTTCACGATTGGGATCGATCCCCATCTGATAGTAGATCGTGGCGATCAGGTTCTCGAGCGTCACGGCGTCGCGAGAGGGCTCGCCGCCGGTCGAATCGCTCGTGCCGTGGACGAGCCCCTGCTTGAATCCGCCGCCGGCGAGCATCATCGAGTAGACGCGGGCCCAGTGGTCGCGGCCGCTCTCCTTATTGATCTTGGGCGTGCGTCCGAACTCCGTCGTCACCCACACGAGCGTCGAGTCGAGGAGGCCGCGTTGATCGAGATCGGTGACGAAGCCGGCGATCGCGTGATCGAATGGACGCATTTGGTCGTCGCAGGACTTCTTCACGTCGGCATGGCAGTCCCACGATCCGTATTCGAGTGTCACGAAACGCACACCGGCCTCGATGAGACGCCGGGCGATGATGAGCCGCTCCGAGAGCCCCTTGGGATGGAGGCGATTGTCGGGTCCCTTGATGAGCCCTGTCACCTCGCTGCCGTAAAGGTTGAACGTCTCATCGGTCTCTCCCTCGAAGGAGAAGGCACGCTGCGCGGTCGACGAGGTGAGGAGCGTATAGGCCCTGGTGTGGAACTCGTCCATCGTGTCGAGCAGGACCGGGTTCGCCTCGAGGTCGCGAATCCGCTTCTCGACGATGTCGCGAACGCCGCGCCGGCGATCGAGCTGCTCGAGCGTCATGCCGGCCGGCAACGAGAAGTCACGAACCTTGAAGTTCTTCTTCTGCGTCGCGGGGTCTCCGCCGGTCTCGAAGGGACCGTAGGTGCTCGGTAGAAATCCGGTGCCGCCGCCGGTGATGTTCTTGCCGGGGATCGCGATGTAGGAGGGGAGTTCACCTCGGGGTCCGAGCTCGTGCGAGACGATCGACCCCATCTGCGGATAGTCGATCACAGCCGTGGGCGTGTAGCCCGTGTGGAGATGGTAGGTGGCCAGGCCATGGTCAGGGATCTTTCCCACGACGGTCCGCACCACGGTGAACTTGTCGTTGATCGCGGCAAGTTGCGGCAGGTTATCGCTGAACTTGTCACCCGTCTTCGTCTTCACGACGCCGAACACGCCCCGGTACTCCACCGGCGCCTCGGGCTTGGGGTCGAACGACTCGTGCTGTGGGAATCCTCCCGGCAGGTTGATCTGAATCACGCTCTTGATCCGCTGCGGGAGGTTTTTGACGCCGGTGGCGCCGCCGGCGATCGAGGACTCGCCCCGGACCGACTGGAGCCTGAGGAAATCGGCGAGGCTGAGCCCCAGGCCTCCGAAGGTGCCGGCCCGCAGCGCGGCACGGCGCGAGAGGCGACGGAATCCGCCGCACCCACCGGCGGTAGCGACGCGGGCGGAATCAGATCGAGACATGGGGATGGCTCCTCGTCAGGGAATCCGGGAACACCTACGACCCATTACCTGCTGATCGGCAAAGGCCCGAGCCTTCGGTAAGGGTATCATCCCCGTCCGGACGGCGGTACGGCCAAAAACCCTTCCCTGGAGGGCGGCCGGCCGCGATCGCATCGACCACCCCAAGGTGGGAAGAAGGTCCAGGATGGCTCCGGTCGCCCGGTAGACTGCCCGACGTGTTCAATCCGACCGGGTCGTCACGGAACGTCGCCACGGGGGATCATGCCGAAGCTGCTCGAGTCGATACGTCTCCACGATCTCGCGCTCCCCAACCGCGTGGTAATGGCGCCGCTCACCAGAGGCCGATCGGGCCCACGACGGATCCCCAATCGGATCATGGCGGAGTACTACGCGCAGCGGGCGTCGGCCGGACTGATCGTCTCCGAGGCCACCACCATCTCCCCGCAGGCCAACGGCTGGCTCGAGTCGCCGGGCATCTATAGCGACGCGATGGAAGAGGGCTGGGCCGTGATCACGTCGGCGGTTCACGCGGCCGGTGGAAGGATCTTCCTGCAACTGTGGCACCTGGGGAGGGCATCGCACAGCGACTTCCATGACGGCAGCCTTCCGGTGTCGGCCTCCGCAGTGCGGATCGAGGGGGACGGCATTCACACGCCAGCGGGCAAAAAGCCCTACGAGACGCCGCGGTCGCTGGAGTCGTGGGAGATCCCGGGCATCGTGAACGACTATCGACGCGCGGCGGCCCGCGCCCGCTCCGCAGGATTCGACGGTGTGGAGATACACACGGCCAACGGCTATCTGATCGACCAGTTCCTGCAGTCGAAGACGAACCACCGCACCGACGATTACGGCGGCAGCATCGACAAACGGTCTCGCTTTCTGCGCGAGGTGGTCGATGCCGTCGCGGCCGAGTGGCCCGCCGGAGGCGTGGGCGTACGACTCTCACCCAACGGTGCCTTCAACGACATGGGTTCGCCCAACTTCCGCGAGCAGTTTCTGCATGTGGCGGCGATGCTCGATCGGCAGCCCCTGGCCTATCTGCACGTCGTCGACGGGCTGCAGTTCGGATTTCACACGCTGGGCGAACCGATGACACTGACGGAGTTTCGAGGGGTGTTTCGAGGTCCGCTCATCGGCAACTGCGGTTACACCTTCGAGTCGGCCGAACGGGCCGTGACCGAGGGCCTCGCCGATCTGATCGCCTTCGGGCGGCCATTCATCGGCAACCCCGATCTCGTGGAGCGGTTTCGCCACGGCTGGCCGCTGGCCAAGCCAGCGCCCATGTCCGCCTGGTACGAACCCACCGGCGCTCAGGGCTACACCGACTTTCCCGCCTACGGGTCGGCATGATCCGACTGTTTCAGAGGGAGTGCCTCATGCGTCGCCTGTCTCTGAGCGTGGTCTGTCTGTTCACCGGCGCCACGGCGGCGGTCTCCACGGCCGCCGATCTTCTCTTCACCAGTGGCGACATCCTTACGATGCGCGGACCGTCGCCGGAATACATCGACAGCCTCGCAGTGCGGGATGGCCGGATCCTTGCCGTGGGCGCGGTCGCCGACGTCCGACGGCTCGTCGGTGCCGACACGAAGACGATCGATCTCGCCGGCAAGACGCTGCTGCCCGGCTTCATCGACACCCACGGCCACTTTGTCTACTTCGGCAAGAATCTCGTCGATGCCAATCTCTTCGACTGCGGCGACATCGCCGAACTGGTCACGCGGATGCGGCGGCAGGTCGATCGCACGCCGGTCGACGGCTGGATCGTGGGCTTCGGGTATCAGGCCCGTGCCATGAAGGAGGGTCGGCCACCCACGAGCGAGGAGCTCGATCGCGTCTCGGCCGACCGGCCCGTGATGGTCGTCGATTCATCGGGGCATCTCGGTGCCGCCAATGCGGCGGCCTTCAGGGCGGCCGGAATCTCGGCCGATACGCCGGATCCAGGGGGTGGCATGTTCGCTCGTGGCCCCGACGGGCGGTCGCTCGCGGGACCGATGGAGGAGACGGCGCTCAACGCGGTCCGCGGCAGGAGGCCGCCCTTCACGGGCGAGCTCGTCGCGCGGGCGATTACAGGCGCCGCGAAAGTCTGGGCCAGCCACGGCCAAACCACGGCGATGGAGGCGGGGCTGGGGCTCGGCAACGATGACATCGGCATCGTGCTCGAGGCGATCGACCGGAAACTGCTGCCGATCGACCTCTACGTCGCGGCCAAGGATTCGTCGCTCGACGACACCCTTGCCGCGGCCTATGCGGTGGCATCGCAGTACAACCCGCAGGCCGGCGGGATCGTGGAGAAGCTCCGCGCCGCGCGGCCCGACCTCGACCGCCGCTATGTGAATCGCGTGCGGCTCGGCGGCGTGAAGTTCTGGCTCGACGGCAGCCTCGACACCGCCTGGTTCACGCAGCCCTACACGCAGAATCCGCCCGGAAAGACCGGTGCCTTCGCGGGGTATCGGCAGATCCCCGACCAGGTACTCGACACCGTCTTCGACAAGTACTGGCCGAGCGATCTGCAGATCCACATGCATATGAACGGCGACGCGGCCGCCGACCAGGCCCTCGCCGCGATTGCCAAGGCGGTCGCCAGGCACGGCATGCACGACCATCGTCCCGTGTTCGTCCACGCCACGTGGCTGCGTCCCGATCAGATCGAGAAGATGAAGGCCTGCGGAGCCGTGCCGAGCTTTTTGACAGCGGGAATCATTCCCGGTGGCGACGCGGTGGTGCGGCTGTGGGGTCCGGAGCGTTCGGCGGGGGCGATGGCCTCTCGCACCTTCCTGAGGGCGGGACTGCCCTTCACCTTCTCGCACGACGCACCTGTCTCACCGGTACCGTCGATTCTGGCGCTGGTCGATGCAGGGGTGAACCGGCTCTCCGGCTCCGGCGTGGTCGTTGGCCCGGATGAGCGCGTGTCCCCCTACGACGCGCTTCGCGCCGTGACGGCCACGGCGGCCTACCAACTCAAGGAGGAGAAGACCAAGGGCACGCTCGAGCCGGGCAAGCTCGCAGACCTCGTGATCCTCGATCACAACCCGCTCAAGATCGAGCCGGCCGCGATCAAGACCATCCGGGTCGTGGAGACGATCAAGGAGGGCAGTACGGTCTACACCCATCCCTGACCAGCGAAAGGGTCGCCGGCAACACGTCGTGCGGCCACGTGACGAGGGCGAAGCACACCCCGAACACCCGCAGTCCAAAGGCCGCGAAGGGGATGAGTCCGACGACCAATTCCACTCTCCGGGAGAGCTTGGGCAGCGGCGGCGCCCAGATCGCGGTCCAGAGCGTCGTGAAGAGGAGCAGCCGAATTGTCTCCATGGAGTCGGAGTGGAGCCCGCGGTGGGTTGTGGCCCTGCCGTGGATCGCCGGGTCGATTCGGGGGTAGAGTGGCTCAGGGTTCGAGTGATTCCGGAGGCTCGCGTCATGGACATGTCGTTGGTATGGTTTCTGTTGATCGGTGTGGCCGCTGGGTGGCTCGCAAGTCAGGTGATGAAGGGAGGCGGTTCGGGCCTCATCACCGATCTGATCATGGGCGTGATCGGTTCGATCCTGGGTGGGTTTTTGTTCGGACTGATCGGACTATCGGCATCCGGCCTGCTCGGCAGCCTCATCACGGCGACGGTCGGTGCGATCGTCCTGATCGCGGGCCTGCGAGCGATCAACCGGCCGCGGGTCTAGATCTCAACAGGCGAAAAAAGGTCGCCCCCTCGCTTTGGTAGGCTCGGCGCCCATGTCGGGCCTCCGCATCAACGCCGCCTTCTACGCCGCGCCGGTGGAGGAGTTTC
>JBJTBB010000465.1:0-12985 GCA_046091125.1 Planctomycetaceae bacterium | reverse complement strand
TGTATGCACCGGTCGGTACCCATGCAGGACTCACCGGTCTCGTGCAGCGATCGGGCAAGGAGCTTTCGTTCAACAACCTGATCGATCTCGATGCGGCCGTGCGGCTGGTGTCGCTCTTCGACGAGCCGGGTGCCGTCGTGGTGAAACACACCAATCCATGCGGTGCGGCGACCGCAGCGGAGGTTGCCGTGGCTCTGCATACGGCGATGCACGCCGATCCCACCAGTGCATTCGGGTCGATTCTCGCGGTCAACAGGACTTTCGATGTCGCTGCGGCCGAGGTGCTGCTCGAGCCCGGCCTCTTCGTCGAGGTCATCGCCGCTCCCTCATTCGAGCCCGCTGCCGTCGAACTTCTGACGAGCCGGCCGACGTGGAAGGGGAGTGTCCGACTCATCGAGGTACCCTCCGATGATCCCTGGGCTCCGACGGCCGGACTCGAGTGGCGATCGGTGGCGGGAGGATTCCTTGCCCAGGTGCCGGATCGGTTCACCGACGACGTGACGACTTGGCGGACCGTCACGCGGGTGTCCGCCCCCGCGTCGCTGGCGGATGATCTCGCCTTCGCGTTCACGATCGTGCGGCGGCTTTCGAGCAATGCGATCGCCGTGTGTCGAGGGAAGAGCCTGCTGGGAGCGGGTGTCGGCCAAACCAGCCGTGTCGATGCCGTTCGGCAATCGTTGGAAAAGGCAGGGAACAAGGCGCGGGGTGGCGTCCTCGCCTCGGATGCGTTTTTTCCGTTTTCGGATTCCATCGATTTGGCCGTCAGGGCTGGGATCGCGGCGATCGTCCAGCCGGGTGGTTCCAAGCGGGATGCGGAGGTCGTCGCCGCCGCGGATGCCGCGGGCCTGCCGATGGTGTTCACCGGTCGCCGCCATTTCAGGCATTGACGGGCCAATCGCCGTGGCTGGTGTACCCTCGATCCTCGATACGATCCTGACCCGCAAGCGGCGTGAGATAGCCGACTCGCGGAGCCGCCTTTCGGAGTCGGAGGTGGAGCGGCGACTCTCGACCGCGCCACCCGTACGGGACTTTTTCGCTGCCGTCGCAGGGGGACCTCCCATCCGCTTGATTGCCGAATTCAAGCGATCGAGCCCGTCGGCAGGGAACATACGGCCCGGCGCGACGGTGCAGCATGTCGTCGCGGACTACCACTCGGCGGGTGCTGCCGCCCTGTCGATCCTGACCGATGGACCGGGCTTCGGAGGGTCGATCGACGACCTGATAGTCGCCCGTACGGCCTCTGCTCTGCCGGTCCTGCGGAAGGAATTCGTCATCGACCGGCTGCAGGTGCTCGAGGCGCGTGCGGCCGGTGCCGATGCGGTGCTGCTGATCGCCGAGTGTCTCGACGATTGCCTGCTGGCGAGCCTCTATCGCGAGATTCTCGACCTGGGAATGACGCCGCTTGTGGAACTGCACGACGCGGAGAACCTCTCCAGGGTGCTCGACCTCGGGGCTACGCTCGTGGGAGTCAACAACCGGAATCTCCGCACCATGACGACCCGGATCGAGCACGTTCTCGAACTGGCCGATCGCGTACCGGACGAGGTCGTGCTCGTGGCTGAAAGCGGTATCCGTAGTCGCTCCGACGTCGAGCGGCTGGAGTCGGCTGGCATCGGCGCGATGCTGGTCGGTGAATCGCTTCTGAAGGCGGCCTCCCCAGCACGTGCCGCGGCCGAGCTGCTCGGGCGTCGTTGACCGGCAGAAGCCCGCTCAGGCCGATGGCTTCTGCACGAAACGGTAACCGGTTCCCCGAACCGAGAGAAAGTGGACAGGCAGTGATGGATCGGGCTCGAACGACTTCCGCAGATTGTGCATGAACGTGTCGACGGTACGCGTTCCGGAGGCATATGCCATTCCCCAGACGCTCGTCAGCAACTCCGCCCGCGTCACGACCGACCCCTCATGTTCGACGAGATATTTGAGGAGCTTCATCTCGAGGTTTGTGAGCCGTACCGGGCGACCTGCGGAGGAAGCCTGCCACGTGTCGAAGTTGACCTCGTTCGTGCCGAACCGGTAGGAGACGTCCGCTGCAGTCGACCGGACTGCTTCGCCGCGAGACCGACGATTGACGAGATTGCGGACGATCGAAATCAGTTCGTCCAGATCGAAGGGCTTCTGCAGATAGACGTCCGTACCGGCGTCGAAGCCACGGATGCGGTCCTCGACGAGCGTCCGGGCGGTGAGCATCACCACCGGCACTGCGTTTCCGGATTCCCGGATCTTTTCGCAGACGGCATAGCCGCTCATTCCCGGGAGCATGATGTCGAGTATGACCAGCTCGATCGGCTCCGCTGCGGAGAGCCTCGCGAGGGCGGCCTGGCCGTCGGACACGGTCTCCACCGCGAACCCTTCGGCCTCGAGGTTGAACCGGATGCCGATTGCGAGATGCTCCTCGTCCTCGACCAGAAGAATCGTCGGCATGGGTCAGGCTCGCGGGGCGGCAACGGATGCTTTGGGACGGACGGTGCCGTATTCGACGAACCATCGCCAGGCGTCCTCGACCGTCGGCTCGAACGGACGGATCGAGTAGCCCAGTTCGGTTGCCGCCCGCTCGAATGAAAAGTGGTGGGAAAGGCGGGACATGCCCGTGGCAGCGGAGTTCACCGGACCCTCGCGGCCCGTGACTCGTGCGACGAGGTCGCCCACGCGTCCAGCGATGGCGACCCAACGGGGCCTCGCCTGTCCCCAGGGAGGACGTCGGCCGGCCACGGTGGCAAAAACCCGCCAGGCGTCGATGTAGCGAAGCGGCCAGCCTCCGAGGATGTACCGCTTTCCACAGCGACCCCGATCCAGCGCGGACAGGACACCCGCAGCCACGTCGCGCACGTCCGCGAAATCATTGCCGCCCGGCGGCGCGAGCAGACCGCGGCCGCTTGCCACCTCGAGGAGCATGCGACCACTCGAGGGCTTCCAGTCCCATGGGCCGAGCATGTACACGGGATTGACGATCACGGCGTCGAGTCCGCGTTCCACTTCTCCGAGAACGGCCTGCTCAGCCTCCCGTTTCGTGACCACGTAGGGGCATTCGAGCAGACCGCCGCACGCCGTCTCTTCGTCGGCGGGTTGACCGTCGGACCGCAGGCCGATGGCGTCCACGCTGGAGACATGCACGAGCCTCGCGCCGGTGTGTCGTGCGGCCCTCGCGACGCACCGAGTACCCTCGACATTCACCCGTCGCATGTCTTCGAGTCCGGTCCAGCCGACGTGAACGGTTGCAGCCGCATGGATGACGGCGTCGACACCGTCGCAGGCTCGCTCGAGGACGATCGGGTCCGAGAGGTCGCCTTCCACGAGTTCGACCGTCACCCCCGCGAACTCGCGAAGCGGAGCCGTCGGTTGACCATCATGCGGTCCACGGCGCGGCCGGACCAGGCATCGCACCGACACGTGGTGATCAGCCTCGTGAAGGCTCGCAAGCAGTCGAACGACGTTGTTTCCGACGAGGCCGGTGCCGCCGGTGACGAGAAACCTCCGGTGTCGCATCGGTCGGCACACCTGGGGACTGGACGTCGACATCCAATTGATCTTGCGAGGGAAGGCGTTGACGCCCCGCGGTCATTCCATTGATGATACGGCCTCTCCGGCGGGCCGTCGCGGGAGCGTTCTTTCGGAGGCGCGAGTGGCGAGAGTCGTCGTACGGCCGGTCGAGACGCGAAGCGAGCGGAAGCGGTTCGTGCGTCTGGCGTGGCGGATCTACCGCGAAGACCCGCACTGGGTTCCTCCGATCCTGCACGAGCAGGACGAACGGCTTGGATTCCGACCGCACCCCTTTTACAAGCGCGCACGAGCGAAATCGTTCCTCGTCACACGCGGGGCCGTCGACGTCGGCAGGATTACGGCGATCGTCAACGACGCCCACAACGAGCGGCACGGAGAGTCCCGTGGATTCTTCGGCTTTTTCGAATGCGAGGACGATTCGGAGGCCGCCCGCGCCCTTTTTGAAGCCGCCAGAGGCTGGTTGCACGATCAGGGAATGACCTGTGTGCGCGGCCCCATGAACCCATCGCAGAACTACGAGTGCGGGCTGCTGGTCGACGGCTTCGACTCGTCACCGATGTTCATGATGACCTACAACCCGCGCTGGTACGAACGTCTCATTCAGGAGAATGGTTTCGTCAAGGCGCAGGACCTCTACGCCTTCTGGGGCGAGACGCCGATGCTCGAGACGATCGATCGCAAGATCGTCGACATGGCCAAGGAGATCAGGGAGCGTTTGGAGGTCGACGTTCGCACGCTCGACACGAAGCGGTTCGAAGAGGGGGTGCGGGTCTACTTCGAGGTCTACAACGCGAGCCTGACGACCACCTGGGGGTTCGTGCCCTTCTCCGAGCAGGAGATTCGGCACCTCTCGCGAGGGCTCAAGTGGCTCATCGATCCGAAGCTCGCGATCGTGGCGGAGGTCAAGGGCCGTCCGATTGGCACGACCTTCTGCCTCCTCGACTATAACCCACGGATCCGCGAGATCGGAGGAAGGCTCTTTCCCTTTGGCTTTCTGAAACTTCTTTGGAACCGTCGGGCCATCAAGAACATGCGGGTTGTCACCGCCAACGTCACGCCCGAGTATCAGGCCTGGGGCGTGGGGCTCGTCCTCGTCTCGTCACTGGTGCCGCGGGTGCTGGAATGGGGCATCAGGGAGGCTGAATTTTCCTGGGTGCTTGAGAGCAACCATCTTTCCCGGAAGACTCTCGAGCGTGGCGGCGCCATTCGATACAAGACCTATCGCGTCTATCAGGACGATCCGCCCACGACCTGACCGTGCGCTGGATCGGGCATGTGGTCCTGAAGCGGTCGTGCGCGAGTACTTTCGGAAAGCCTCGGCCGTCGACGCTCCCGGCGCGTTCGGTTGGGCTGCTGACCTTCAGGAACGTCTTCAGTCCGGCACGTCCCCCGAGCATGACCGGAGGGATCTAGCGGCTTCTGATAACACGAGTGCCGGTTGCCCCGCGGCTGTTCGGCCGATTGGCGGAATCACGACCCGGTACGTTGTAGTAGGGCCAGACCCGCTTGCCCTGCCGCTGTGCACGTTCCCACTGCATCGCGCCGTAGTTGATGCCCGAGAGGTTGAAACTCGAGTAGGGGTTGCGGGGACGAGCGGCCTCAGCAGGAGTCGCGAGCACGCCCAGACCCGTGAGCGAAGCGACAAGTCCGAGAAGACAGATCATGAATCGGCGAGGGGGTCGACTGCCATCACCCTGAAGGCGGCTTTTCCATTCCATATCAGATTTCTCCTGGGATCACCCGCTGACGGCGGCCAGCCACGATCGCATGAACGCCGTCCCTTGTCAGGCTACGCTTGGTGGGGGAACCTGGTTCGACGGAGCCCGCTGACGATCCAGGCGGACCATTTTTCCGCCCGTCGCCACGGCAGGGTTCGCCGGCAACGCCTTGTGATGCCCCTTCCCGACGGGTATCACCTACTCGTCGTCGGCAGTGTCCGACGGCTGCACCGCACATGTGCTCGTCCCATTTCCCCTCATTCATCAAGGAGTTTCCGCATGAACATCGTCGACCTCGTCAAGAGTCAGTTGGGGGGAGAAGTCCTCGGTAAGTTGGGAGGTCTCGTGGGAGGAAGTGAGGCCCAGACTCGCTCCGCCGCGGACGCCGCCATTCCCGCGATGCTCGAGATGTTCGGAAAAGTCGCCGGGACGAAGGGTGGCGGTGATCTTCTCTCGTCGATGATGGGCAAGATCGATCTCTCGACGATCGGCAATCTCGCCGGGGCTCTCGGTGGGAGCGGCGGGTCGACGATGGGTTCGCTTGGCGGCACGCTCCTGACGACGCTTCTGGGCAACAACCTCGGAACGATCGTGTCGGCCATCGCCAAGGTCGCTGGTTCGCAGCCTGACCTCGTAAAGAAGCTTCTCTCATATGTCGGTCCGATCGTGCTTGGTGTCATCGCGAAGCAGCTCGGCGGCCGACCCGATGCTGCGGGTGTTTCGCGATTGTTCGCGGAGCAGAAGTCCAATATTCAGGCGTCTGTACCGCAGGGCTTGTCGCTTGCAGGGTTCGACCCGACGGCTGCGATTTCGGCCGCATCGAAGCTGCTGCCGTCACAGGGCAGCCGCGGCGGAAGCGGCTCGGAAGGTGGCTTTCCGGCGTGGGTCATTCCGGCGCTGTTGGTCCTGTTGGGCGTCGGCTACGGGGCCTATACGCAGGTTGGTAAGGGACCGGAGGGTGGTGTCGAGATGCCGAAGCCAACTCGAGTGGTCGATGACGTCGCCGTTCTCGAGGGACAGCTTGCGAAGTTCGATGAGTCGGCGAAGGGACTCTTCAGTGGTCTCACGAAACTGCTCGAGGGCGTCACAGACGAGGCCACGGCGAAGACGGCATTGCCCGAGATCGAGAAACTCGCCCCCTCGCTCGACGAGTTCACGAAAGAGGCCGGAGCCATTCCCGAGGCGGGTCGTGCATTGGCCATGCAACTCGTGACGGACAACCTCGGCCCGATTCAGGCGGTCGTTGAGAAGGTCATGGCGATTCCGGGCGTGCAGGACATCCTCGAGCCGGTCGTGGGGCCGATGCTCGAAAAACTGGACGGCCTTCTCGTACCGGCGGCCGCAGACGCCCCGGCTCCGGCTGCCGCAAAGGCGGACTCAGACTGAGTGCCAGCGGACGGCGGCGGTCACTCCCCGTTGCTGCTCCCGCGCCGCTTTGGACGATAGCCGACACTTCTACGTGAACGCGCCCGCCGTGCCGCGGGCGCGTTCCGTGGGTGAATGGCCGTGTCGGGCATCGGCGGATCAGTCGTCGCCGAACCAGCCCGCGGTGCAGTGGTGGTCTTTCCACCGGGAGTATCCCGGATGTGGTCCCCAGAAGATTGATCGTCGAAGGCCCGTGAGGCTTCACGTCGCCGAGCGTCGAGCGCCTCTTTCGGTGGCCGTTCCGGAATCAGACAGTCACAGCCATTCCCGATGAGATCCTCGCGACCGGCTTCGAGCAGCGCTTTGCGAACCTCGAACCAGTTCTCCGGCTTGAAGAACTGAAGCAGTGCCCGCTGCATGCGTCGGTTTTTGAGCCCCTTGGCGATCTTCACGGGCTGCCGGGTCATCGGGTCGAGTCCGGTGTGGTACATGCAGGCCGCAATGTCGAAGGGGCTCGGTATGAAGTCCTGAACCTGATCGGGCTTGTAGCTGTTTCGCTTGAGAAACAGTGCGAGATCGATCATCTCGGATAGTCCGCTGCCCGGATGGCTGGCGATGAAGTACGGGACGGTGTACTGCTTCTTGCCCACGCGACGGCTCGCGGCCCGAAATTCCCTGTCGAAGGCGACGAAGTCGTCGGCAGCCGGTTTTTTCATCAGGCTCAGCACCTCGGCGTCGACGTGTTCGGGAGCGACTTTCAGGTGTCCGCCAACATGGTGGGCCGCGAGTTCCTGGAGGTATTCCTGATCAAGTCGTGCGAGGTCCATCCGCACCCCGCTGGCCACGAGCACCCGTTTCACGCCCTCGATTCCACGGGCCTTCCGCATGACCTCCTTCAAGGGGCCGTGATCGGTGCCGAGGAGTTTGCAGACGGTGGGATGAACGCACGATAGCCGGCGGCACTTTGCCTCCACTTCCGGACGGGTGCAGCGCATCTGGTACATGTTGGCGGTGGGGCCGCCGATGTCCGAAACGGTTCCCTTGAAGTCGGGTTGGGCTGCGATCAGCCGGATCTCGGAAACGATGGAGTCCTGTGAGCGGCTCTGAATGATCCTCCCTTCGTGCGCCGTGATGGAGCAGAAGGTGCAGCCGCCAAAACAGCCTCGCATGATCTGCACGCTCGTTTCCACGACCTCGAAGGCGGGAATACGTGCGGATCCGTAGCAGGGGTGTGGTCGCCGCGTGAAAGGCAGTCCGTAGACCGCGTCCATCTCCGATTGCTCGAGTGGCATCGCGGGTGGATTCACGACCACCGTCTCTCGGCCGTGACGCTGCACCAGACGCCGGGCGTTATGGGGATTAGTCTCGACGTGGGCGATCCGCGTCATCTCGCAGAAGGCGAGCGGGTCGGATGCAACCGACTCGAAGGAGGGAAGCTCGAACGTTTCAGGACAGGCCGTACCAGGCCCGGACGGTGCGATCTCGCTGGCACCAAGGCGGTAGGCCACCCCCCGCAGATCTCGCAGGTCTCGGATCCCTCGCCCGGCCGACAATCCTCGGGCAATCTCGAGGATGGTCCGCTCTCCCATCCCGAAGGCCACGAGATCGGCCTTCGAGTCGAGCAGGATCGAACGACGGACCTTGTCGCTCCAATAGTCGTAGTGGGCGATCCGTCGCAGGCTCGCTTCCACTCCGCCCGCAATGACCGGAACACCGGGGAACGCTTCCCGTGATCGCTGACAGTAGGCCAGCGTTGCGCGATCGGGACGCCGACCGATCCGTCCGTCTGGTGAGTACGCGTCGTCGTTTCGAACCTTGCGATTGGCTGTGTAGTGGTTGATCATCGAATCCATGTTGCCGGCCGAGACGGCGTAGAAGAGCCTGGGGCGGCCCAATTCTCGCCAGGGTTCGCAACTTCGCCAGTCCGGTTGTGCGAGCACTGCGACCGTGAAGCCGGCCGACTCGAGAAGGCGGGCGAGCAGTCCGTTGGCGAAACTCGGATGATCAACGTAGGCGTCGCCCGTCACGAACACGACATCCACCTGTGACCATCCCCGAGCGCGGATCTCCGCCGCAGTCATCGGCAGGGGCGGAGTGGCTGTCGGGTGCCGGGTCGGCATGAATAGCACGTTCCCGACAGCCCCGCTCGAGCGAGCACCATTGCTGCAGCCCATTGGATCGGGGGAGGGGGGTGGCTGCGGTGACGAGGAAGGGTCGCTGGGCATGAAAAGGCCGGCTCGGTGAACGCGATGGGTTTTTGCCGGCACTCCTCACACCCGAACCCGGTTGCCGATAAATTAATAGTAGCCCATGACAGGGCCATTTCCCGCCAATGGC
Source organism: Planctomycetaceae bacterium (assembly GCA_046091125.1). Lineage (GTDB taxonomy): Bacteria > Planctomycetota > Planctomycetia > Pirellulales > UBA1268 > UBA4655. The sequence continues at coordinate 4,067 of JBJTBB010000465.1, read as the reverse complement.
GTGGTATTATCGACCTATATATTTGAGGGTTCCAAGCCCACGAGCGGCCATGTCCCCAGGGTGCACCCATGAAGAAGAAGCATCCCCTGTTTCTGTTGATTCTGCCGATTTTCGTCTGTCTGACGGCCTTCGCAATCGCCGAGGAGCCCGCATCTCAGCGGCCCGTCAGTTATTTCAAGGACATTCGTCCGATCTTTCAGGCCCGCTGCCAAGGCTGTCATCAGCCGGCGAAGCCCGAGGGGGGCTTCGTGATGACGGAGGTGCAAAGGCTTCGGGACGCCGGCGACTCTGGCAACGCCGGAGTTGTCCCTGGAAAAGCAGGGGAGAGTCACCTCCTTGCGCAGATCACGCCCGACGTCGATGGCCTCGCGGAGATGCCCAAGGACGGTAAGCCGCTCACGGCGGCCGAGATCGAATTGGTTCGGAGATGGATCGCCGAAGGCGCCCAGGATGATTCGCCCGCCACCGTCGGACAGAAGGTCGACGCCGATCATCCCCCTCGCTATTCCCGCCAGCCGGTGGTGACGTCGATCGACTTTTCTCCGGATGGAAAGCTGCTTGCCGTTGGCGGCTTCCATGAGGTGATCCTGTTCGACGTATCCGATGCGGCCGCGGTGCCATCGAGACCGAAGATGCGGCTCGTCGGCATGTCGGAGCGGATCGAGCGGGTGCGGTTCTCTCCCGATGGCACGAGACTGGCGGCGACTGGCGGCGATCCTGCGAGGATGGGCGAGGTCCAGATCTGGAACGTCGCGCAAGGAATGCTCGAGCGAAGTGTGCCGGTCTCGTTCGACACGGTCTACGGAGGCACCTGGTCTCCCGACGGTCGCCTGATCGCCTTTGGCTGTACTGATAACAGCGTTCGGGCAATCGATGCAACGACCGGCGAGCAGGTGCTCTTTCAAGGCGCCCACGAGGACTGGGTGCTCGACACCGTGTTCGCACCCAAGGGCGACCACGTCATCTCCGTCGGTCGCGACATGACCGTCAAGCTCACGGAACTCGCGACACAGCGGTTCGTCGACAACATCACCTCGATCACGCCCGGAGCACTCCGAGGCGGCCTGGCGGCCGTGGACCGGCATCCGACGCTCGACCACGTCGTGGCCGCTGGTGCCGACGGCACGCCTCGCATCTACCGGATTCACCGTCATGCCAAGCGGGTGATCGGTGACGACGCCAACCACATCTTTCCACTGTTTCCCGTTTCCGGACGCGTGTTTTCGGTGAGGTTTTCTCAGGACGGAAAGCGTGTCGCCGCCGTGGGAGGCATCGACGGCAGGGGCCAGATGGTTCTCTGCTCGTACGACCTCGCGGCCGACGTTCCCCAGAACATCCTCGACATCATGGCCAAGGTTCCGGGCGAGACCCGCACCAAGGGCTCGCAGCGATCCGAGGCGGAGTGGAAGTCGCTCGATGACTTCCGGGCGGCCTCCACGAAATTGCTTGCAACGATCGAGATTCCAGAAGCCACGGCCTATGCGGTCGCCTTCCATCCGACGTCGGGTGAGGTCGCCGTGTCGGGTGGTGACGGCGTCGTGCGATTGCTCGGTCCCGATGGCGCCGAGCGACGGCGGTTTCCGGTCGCCGCCATCGAGCAGGCCGTGGCAGGTTCCACTGGGCTGCGGCTGCCGTGGCCGCCCGAGCCGTCCATCGAGCCGGAGCCTGCGGTGCCCACAGGTGTCGCGAGCATCGCCGTCGAGCCGAGGGAGATCGTACTCGCGGGGCCGTTTGCCGCGACGCAAGTGGTCGTCTCAGGCACGCTCGCCGACGGTCGGACTATCGACCTGACCCGCAGTGTCCGCATCGAGTCGCCAAAGAGGCAGTCGGGAGACGCCGCGAGCGATGGCGCTCTGGTGAGCGTCGGCCCGGGCGGTCTCGTGCGACCGCTCGCCGAGGGCAGCGGATCGCTGCGGATCGTGTTGGGCGATGGCGGGCAGGCGGCGGATGTGCCGATCCGGGTTGAGGGAACGGGCGGTCCTGCCCAGGTCGATTTCCTGCGCGACGTGAACCCCGCCCTGACCAAGATGGGCTGCAACCAGGGCACCTGCCACGGTGCCGCCAAGGGCAAGAACGGGTTCAAGCTTTCCTTGCGAGGTTATGACGCCCTCTTCGATGTGCGGGCCCTGACAGACGACCATGGCAGTCGTCGGGTGAACCTGGCCAGTCCTGACGACAGCCTGATGCTCCTGAAGGCATCCGCCACCGTGCCGCATACCGGTGGGCTGCTCGCCAAGCCGGATGCCCCACACTACCAGATCGTGCGCCGCTGGATCGAACAGGGAGCGTCACTGCAATCGTCCACGCCGAAGGTGACGTCGATCGCCGTTTCTCCCCTTGCGGCAGTGGTGGACAAACCCGGGCGCCGGCAGCAGTTCAGGGTCGTGGCCTCCTACGCCGACGGCGCGGTGCGAGATGTCACCCGCGAGGCATTCCTCGAGAGCGGTAACGGCGAGGTGGCCACGGCCGATCCCACCGGGCTCGTCACGGCCGTCCGTCGCGGCGAGGCCCCTATTCTCGTCCGGTACGAGGGGGCATATGCAGCCGTCACGCTCACGGTGATGGGAGATCGGGAGGGTTTCCAGTGGCAGCAGCCCGATACCTGGGGGCCGATCGACGAATTGGTCGCCACCAAGTGGAAAGGCATGCAGATCGAGCCAGCTCCGCTCTGTTCCGACGACGAGTTTTTGCGACGTGTGACGCTCGATCTCACCGGTCTGCCACCGACCGCTTCCGACGTGCGGTCGTTTCTGGCCGATCACCGCGACACGCGGATCAAGCGGGCCGAATTGGTGAGCCGTCTCCTGGGCAGTGAGGCTTTCGTCGAGCACTGGACCAATAAGTGGTCCGACCTCCTGCAGGTGAATCCGAAGTTTCTGGCCGCCGACGGGGCCAATGGACTGAGGGACTGGATCCGCCGGCATGTCGCCGCGAACACTCCGCACGACGTCTTTGCGAGGGAGATCCTCACGGCCGTCGGGTCCAATCGTGAAAATCCTGCCGCGTCGTATTACAAGACGCTGCGGGATCCGCTGACCATCATGGAGAATACGACTCACCTCTTCCTCGGTGTGCGGTTCAACTGCAACAAGTGTCACGACCATCCGTTCGAACGCTGGACCCAGGATCAGTATTTCGAGACAGCGGCCTTCTTCGCGCACGTGTCGCTCGAGCGGGATCCCGAGAGCCAGGCGCGGACCATCGGAGGCACGGCGGTCGAGGGAGCCAAACCCCTCTTCGAGATCGTGAAGGATCAGCCGTCGGGGGAGGTCACTCACGAGCGAACCGGCAAGCCGGCCGAGCCCAGGTTCCCCTTCGAGTGCGAGCACGAGGTCTCGAAGGATGCGACCAGACGAGAGCAACTGGCCGCCTGGATCACCAGTGCTCGGAATCCCTATTTCGCCAGAAGTTTCGTGAACCGTCTCTGGGGGCACTGTTTCGCGACGGGCATCATCGAGCCGGTCGACGACATCCGGGCCGGTAATCCGCCGACCAATCCAGCGCTCCTCGAGCACCTTACGCGGTCGTTTGTGGACGGCGGTTTCGACGTTCGCAGGGTTTTACGGGAGATCTGCACCTCCCGCACGTACGGGCTGGCCATCACCAGCAACCGATGGAATGACGACGACTCCATCAACTATTCGCATGCCATTCCACGGAGACTGCCGGCCGAAACGCTCTACGACGCCCTTCACACCGTGGTTGGAACTCCGACACGTTTTCCGGGCTATCCAGTCGGTACACGAGCCGCCTCTCTTCCCGACGTCGCCTCCAGTCTCGGGGGTGGCTTTCTCCAGACGTTCGGACGGCCGGTACGCGAGAGCGCCTGCGAGTGCGAGCGATCGGCTGGCGTGTCACTCGGGCCCGTGATGGCGTTAGTGAGCGGACCGGAGGTCGGCAACGTGCTGGCCGAGCGGTCGAGCGAGCTGGCCAAACTCGTGGCGACGCAGCCCGACGATGCCGCCCTGGTGGACGAGGTTTTCATCAGATTCCTCAACCGGCCGAGTCGGGCCGACGAGGTCGCGGCGGTGCGGACGATGATGGACGAGATCGCGGTCGACCACGAG
>JBJTBB010000464.1:0-4497 GCA_046091125.1 Planctomycetaceae bacterium | reverse complement strand
GTACCAGGTTTCCGGGTCGAAGAGATTCATGAACGACGTGAATATCCGGTGCGGCCGAAGGATCGAAAGCCGCCGCGGCATTGCGACCTGGCTGCCAGCCCCGACCTGGCCAGGAGCCGCGGCGACCGGATCGAATCAGCGGCAGGAGAGACTGCAACTACGGCCAAGATTGAGTGACCGGGGTTTCTGAGGCGGGCAGACGAACCGAAGCGAGCCCTTCCCCCAGCCGGGCCTGGAGTTCCCTTCGTGAATCGGCGTGCCGATGGAACGTTTTCCCGGAAGCTAATTCACCCGATCGTCCGGTTGGAGGACGGCATCCCACCGGCACGATGGATCGGTCATGATGTTGGTCCGCGGGCTCCTGAGCTGGCGGGGAGGGGCGGACGGAGGGAATGATGAACCACGACTCGACCGACTCACTCGAATCGATCGCCACGCCTGCAGTCGTGATCGATGCGGCCGTGGTCCGTCGCAATCTCGAGCGGGTTTCGAGCTACGCTCAGCGGCATTCACTGACCGTACGGCCCCACACTAAGACCCACAAGTCCGCGGAAATCGCCGCTTTGCAATTGGCGACGGGCAGCCCTGGATTGACGGTCGCCAAGGCCGGTGAGGCCGAAGCCATGCTCCCGGCGTGTCCGAACGACCATCCTGCCGACATCCTGCGCGCCTACCCGTCGGTGGATCGGCCAAGAGCCGATCGCATCGCGGCGGTCGCACGACACGCCCGCGTGACGGTCGCGGTCGACTCCGCTCTCGGCATTCGGTCGCTCGGGGATGCCGCCCTGCGTGCCGGCGTCACGATTCGAGCACTCGTCGATCTCGACGTGGGCATGGGACGAACCGGCGTGGGGGGTGCCACAGCGGCAGCTACGCTCGGTGAGGCCGTGTCACGGACCCCGGGCCTGATCCTCGCAGGCATCATGTGCTACCCAGGACATGTCTGGGACTCGCCCGGATCACAACACGCCCCGCTCGCCCTCGTCGCTGCACGCCTGCAGGAGTCGATCGACGCCTTCGATCGCGTTGGGCTGTGCCGGGAAACGGTCTCCGGAGGATCGACGCCCACCCTGTTTCGCTCGCATCTCGTGCCACAACTGACCGAGATCCGTCCGGGCACCTATGTCTTTAACGATCTCAATACGCTCCGCGGAGGCTTCTGTGAGGCCGCCGACTGTGCGGCCACCATCCTCTGCACCGTGGTGAGCGATGCCGTGAAGGGGCAGGTCATCCTCGATGGCGGAACGAAGACGTTCACGAGCGACCTGTGCGGTCCGGCTCCCACGAGCGGGCATGGACAGATCGTCGGGCATCCGCATGCCGTCATCCACAAACTCACCGAGGAGCACGCGCAGGTACGGATCGCCGACCAGGGGACGGCGCCCCGCCTCGGCGAGCGGGTGGCCGTCATCCCCAACCACGTCTGCCCCTGCATCAACCTCCAGGAGACCGTCTGGTGGCGCGAGGAGGATGGATCGCTGCGGAGGCTCACTGTCGACGCCCGGGGACGGCTCTCCTGATTACGGCATCGCTTCGCGAGTGACGAGGCTGCTTCGTCGGCCTGCCGCTGACCTCAATGACCGGGCGATCCCGCTCAGCACGACTCGCCCGAGGTCCAGGCGGATCGCAGCAACGCGAGCCAGTTGCCATGCATCACCTTCGACACGTCCGAGGGCGGGTAGCCCCGGGCGGCGAGCATGGAAGGGACTCTCGCGAGGTCGGCGATCGTCTCGAGGTCGTACGGAGCCTGCTCACGACCAAACGCACCGTCCAAATCCGAGCCGATGCCGACGTGATTCGCGTTGCCGGCGATCTGGCAGATATGGTCGAGATGATCCAGCACCACCTCCAGCCGACATTCCATTTCCCTGGGCTGTGAACGTCCACGCTTCCAGCCGGGCACCATCATCCATGCGTCGAGCGCTCCGCCGATCACCGCTCCCCGCGAGACGAGCGCCCGGATCATCTCGTCGGAGAATTGGCGGTTGTGATCGACGAGGGACCGACAATTATTGTGGCTGGCCCATACAGGTCCCTCGAACAGATCGAGTGCCGTCCAGAAGGCCTCGTCGCACAGGTGCGTGGCGTCGAGAATGATTCCCAGTCGATCCATCTCGCGGAGCAAATCGCAGCCGGCGGCGTTCAGCGGTGCCGAGGCATCGGTGCCATGGGCATACCGGCCGGGTCCGTAGTGGGCAGGACCGAGGGCCCGCAATCCGGCCTCGTAGGACCGCTCCAGGTGGCCGAGCGTGACTACGGAATCGGCTCCCTCGAGCGAGAGAATGTAGCCGATCGGCAGCCGCCCGGTGTCGACGCCCGCCGCGAGGGCTTCCTGCCAGCGGGCCACGTGGGCGTCGAGCGTCGAACGATCAACGATCGGCACCAGCTCGCCGGCTTCTTCCATCGCGCGATACCAGGCCAATTGTCCCTGCGACTGGGCCCATGCCTGCTCGGGCGAATGCCAACCGGGGAGGGGATTCGACTCGTCGACGAATCGGGCGATCTGCGTGGCCACGACGAGCCCGATATTTCCGCGTCGCAGGTCTGGAAAGGAGACGACGGCGTTCCCCCTGTCGGGCTTGTCCGTCAGCCGCAACGCCCGTTCTCGGCGATTGATTTCCTCGGCGGAACGCCGCAGGTCGCGGGTCCTCTCCAGGGCGTTCATCGCAAGATCGAGATGGGCATCGACCGTAAACATGATGAAGCTCCTCGAACGGATCTCCCGGCTGACATGCCAGGGCAGGGCAGAATACCCCACGTCCCCGACCCCGTGGCGCACCCGGGATGACAGCAGCCACGCTGAAGGGGAGAATCGTCCGTCAAGACCAAATCCTGGATACGAGTGGTGGCGAGCGATGGCGCGAAAGGAACGAAAAACACGTTCGGCCAGGCGGCGGGACGCCCGCGATGAGCAGTTGCGGACGTTCGGCCACGTCTGGACCGGCTCGTTCGCGCCGCAGCCCGTTTTCGAACGTGATGCCGAATGGGACCGGATCCGAGAAATGCTCGTCGAGGAGTGCGTGTCGTTCGTCGTCGTCGGCCCCGCAGGGGTCGGCAAGACGGCGCTGCTTGCGAACGTGGCCCATGAACTCTCCGCCCGCCAGACGCTTCCCTGGCGATTCGTGCAGACGACGACCGGCAACCTGATCGCCGGACAGCGCTACATCGGAGACTGGCAGGACCATCTCAAGAGCCTGCTCGCGGTCGCAAAGCCAGCGCAGAGGGTCGGCATCTGGATCGACGAGTTCGTCACGCTCACGTCGGCCGGCACGTCGAAGGAGACATCCGAGTCGATCAGTAGTTTTCTCGCGCCGGTGATCGAACGCGGAGAGGTGATCCTCTTCGGCGAGATGACGCCCGAGGCCCACGAGATCCTCCGTTCGCGGCGTGCATCGTTCGCCAGACTCTTCAGTCAGATTTCGATCGAACCGCACACCACGAGCGTATCGGCCGGCGTGATTCGCGGCATCGCGGCTGCGAGAAGCCGCAGGCCGGCGGAGCGACTCGGCCTTCGGATCGCGTGGAGCGACGAGGCGCTCGACCGGGCCGCGCAACTGGGAGAACAGTTCTTTCCCGGGCTCTGCCGACCAGCGGGCGCCGTGCGGCTGGTAGAGGCCGTCCTGGAGGAGCGTTCCGTCGAACGGATCGTGGCGGAAACCGACACCGCTTCGCCGGACGCAACGATCGCGATCGGCCCACAGCACGTGGTCGAGGCGCTTGCCCGGCTCACGGGCGCGCCGCGCAAGCTGCTCGACGACACGCTCCCATTGCCGGTGGCGGACGTGCGGGCGTTTCGCGAGAACCGCATCGTGGGCCAACGCCGCGCGGTGGAGGACGTGCTCGACCTCGTCGCGACGATCAAGGCCGGACTGGCCGATCCCGGTCGGCCGCTCGGCGTGCTGTTCTTCGTCGGGCCGACGGGCGTCGGCAAAACCGAGCTCGCTCGGGCCCTCGCCGAATTCGTCTTCGGTGATCCCGAAAGGCTCGTACGACTCGACATGTCCGAATACGCCGGGTTCGACGCGGTTGCGAAACTCGTCGGACGGGCGTCCGAAACGGCGGCCCAGCAGGGGCTGCTATCCCGTATCCGACGTCAACCGTTCTCGGTCGTTCTGCTCGACGAGATCGAAAAGGCCGACGCGTCGGTCTTCGACCTCCTCCTTCAGCTCCTGGATGCCGGCAGGCTGAGCGAGCCCACGGGCGAGACGGTCGACTTCCGCCAGACCGTGATCATCCTCACGAGCAACCTCGGAACCTCCGACCGAGCAACGCCACTCGGTTTCGGCGGGGAGTCGCCGACCGCCAGCGACGACCGGATAGGGGATGCGGTCCGATCGTTCTTCCGCCCGGAGCTCGTCAACCGCATCGGCAGGATCGTCGTGTTCGAGCCGCTCTCGCGGGATGAGGTCCGCACGCTCGCGGCCCGCGAACTCGGCGCCGTCCTCGTTCGCGGCGGAATCACCCGCAGGCGACTGCAGGTAGATGTCGATCGCGGCG
>JBJTBB010000463.1:0-6108 GCA_046091125.1 Planctomycetaceae bacterium | reverse complement strand
CTGCGACGCTTGCGGGCCGTGCTGCAACCTGCGCGATGCCCTACTCCGACAAACGCGACGCGGCAGCGTTCGACCTCGAGGCTCTGCGGCTCTTTCCGAATCGATTTGACGTGATGCAGGATGACATCGCTCACGTGGCCCCATTCATCAGGTACCGCCTCGAGCAGTCTTCGCAAGATTCTCGAACGAATGGGCGACGCGGCGTGCGTGGAGTGATGCAGCTCAAGCGACTTCGACGACGCTGCACGTGCGATGGTTTGAGCTTCGGCCTGGGGGAGAGGTCTGTGGTCCCGGGAAACCGTCGACGACACTTCGCGGGCGGTCCGTAAGTGTTTCGCGATGACGGCCACGTCGAAGCGATCGAGTTGCATGGAGTGTCTCAACGTGCTGGTTGGATCACAGAGTCCGCCATACGAACGGCGGGACGCAGGTCGACGTCGGCCGTGTCAGGATCACCCGGCCTGCGTCGGTCCTGCTCGACCCACCAGGCTGCACCGCACACCACGGCCGCCACAATGCCCATCACCCCAATCGACCTCCATCCGACGGACAACGGTTGCAGAGGCCGTGGATTTTTCAGCGTCGCCGGCTCCTGCGGGGGACGGTCGGCGATGTCCGGAAGTCTTGCGAGCACCGGCAATACGCCAGACGCCCCGCGGTTCGGCTTCAGCTCCATATCGTGGATCCCGCGCTTCAGTGGCGGCCTCAGAAAGTCGACACCGGATTCGGGTGATCGCGCACCAACTCATTTTTCGACATCCCCACGCAGACGGCTTGAGCCCGAGCCCGGAAACAGGCCCCACCCCTGCCGAACGGCCACCGGTCCTCTATGATAAAGGGCTTTGCGGTCCGCGAGTCACCCGCCCCAGAGATGCAAGACCTCCCCTCCTCCCCATCCGACAGACTCATCCGTTCGCTTCTTGCGGAGCGGATTCTCGTGCTCGATGGGGCGATGGGCACGATGGTGCACGCCCTCGGCTTGGATGAGGGTGGATTCCGGAGCAACCGATTCTCGAGTCATGGGCGGGACCTGAAGAATTGCATCGATGTCTTGACCCTGACTCAGCCCGAAGCGATTCGAGGAATCCACGCGGCCTATCTTGCAGCTGGCGCGGATATCGTGGAGACGAATACATTCGGCGCCACCCGCATCGCGCTCGCCGATTTTGGACTCGAGGAGCATGTCCGCGAATTGAACCTCGCCGCCGCAGCCCTTGCTCGCGAGGCGGTCGATGACGCGACACGGGCTACTCCGGACCGTCCGCGGTTCGTAGCTGGATCGATCGGCCCGACGAACAAGCAGCTCTCGATCGCCGGCAACGTCAACGACCCAGGCCATCGAGATGTCACCTTCGACGAGATGGTGGGTTTTTACCGCGAGCAGGTCGAGGCACTGCTCGATGGAGGGGTCGACCTGCTGCTGGCGGAAACGGCGTTCGACACCCTCGTCCTGAAGAGCTGTCTCTTCGCCATCGAAGAGGCCTTCGAGGCCCGTGGATCACGGATTCCCGTGATGGCTTCCTTCACGGTGTTCGAAGGGGGGCGAACGCTCTCGGCACAGACGGTGGAGGCATGCTGGACCAGTCTCCAACACGCCCCACTGCTATCGATCGGCATCAACTGCGCATTGGGGCCGGATCGACTGCGTCCGCACATTGCCGAACTATCGCGGATCGCTCCGCTCTTTACGAGCTGTTACCCGAATGCAGGGCTCCCCAATGCTCTGGGCGGCTTCGATGAAACCCCGGAGATGATGGCCCGCACACTCGGCGAGTTTGCCGCCGAGGGATGGCTCAACATCATCGGCGGCTGTTGCGGAACGACGCCCGCTCACATCGCCGCGATCGCCCAAGCCGTCGGCCGGCACCCGCCCCGCCGTCCGCCGCCCCATCGCAACGCAGCCCGCTACTCGGGACTCGAATCCTACGAGATCCGGCCCGAGTCCAGCTTCACAGTGATCGGGGAACGCACGAATGTGACTGGCTCTCGGGCCTTCGCGAGGCTTGTGAAGGAGGAACGGTACGAGGAAGCGATCGGAGTCGCTCGTCAACAGGTGGAAAACGGCGCGAACGTCATCGATGTCAACGTCGACGAGGGAATGCTCGACGGACAGGCCGCGATGACGAAATTTCTCACGCTGCTGTCGAGTGAACCCGAGGTCTCCCGTGTCCCGGTGATGATCGACAGCTCCAAATGGAGCGTCCTCGAGGCCGGCCTGAAGTGCGTGCAGGGCAAGGGCATCGTGAACTCGATCAGCCTCAAGGAGGGGGAGGCGGAGTTTCTTCGTCAGGCTCGTCGTATCCGCCGGTATGGTGCCGCGGTGGTCGTCATGGCCTTCGACGAAACAGGCCAGGCGACCGAAACGGATCATCGTGTGGCGATCTGCCGACGCGCGTACGACCTTCTCACGAGAGACGCTGGATTTCTCGCGGAAGACATCGTTTTCGACCCAAATATCCTCACCATCGCCACCGGCATCGAGGAACACAACGCGTACGCCAGGAGCTTCATAGACGCCGTACGCCGAATCAAACAGGAACTGCCTGGCACGCGCGTGTCGGGTGGCGTGAGCAACATCTCGTTTTCTTTCCGTGGAAACGACGCCGTTCGGGAGGCGATGCACGCGGTTTTTCTCTATCACGCGATCCGTGCAGGCCTCGACATGGGGATCGTGAATGCCGGACAGCTGGCGATCTACGAAGAGGTGGATCCGATACTTCGAGAGCGAATCGAGGACGTCCTCTTCGACCGTCGTTCGGACGCTACCGAGAGACTGATCGAATTTGCCGAACAAGTTCGACGAACGGGAGGCGACTCCGCCGGCTCCATCGACGCATGGAGATCGCTGCCCGTCGAGGAGCGACTGACGCACGCCCTCGTCAAGGGAATCGCCGATCACGTCGACATGGATGTGGAGGCCGCGCGACAGTCGTATGCCACGAGCCTCGAGGTGATCGAAGGACCCCTGATGCGAGGAATGCAGGTCGTCGGCGACCTGTTTGGCGAAGGGAAGATGTTTCTTCCGCAGGTGGTCAAGAGTGCGCGGGTCATGAAAAGGGCCGTCCAGTACCTGCTTCCCTTCATGGAGGCGGAGCGCCAGGCCGGCGGTACGGCGCAGGCTTCTAGGGGAAAAGTGCTCCTGGCGACGGTGAAGGGGGATGTCCACGACATCGGCAAGAACATCGTCGGCGTCGTGCTCGGATGCAACGGCTACGAGGTGATCGACCTTGGCGTCATGGTGCAAACCCCGAAGATCGTGGATGCCGCTCGGGAGCACGCCGTCGACGTCGTCGGGCTGAGCGGCCTGATCACCCCCAGTCTGGATGAAATGGTGCTCGTGGCTGAGGCGCTCGAGCACGAAGGGTTTCGCATCCCACTCCTGATCGGAGGAGCCACGACCTCCGCACGACACACCGCCGTACGGATCGCTCCGGCCTACTCGTCCGAAGTCGTTCACGTCGCCGATGCATCGCGGGCGGCAGGTGTCGTCGAGAAACTGATCAATCCGGTGTCGCGCACGGCGTACGCTGAAATGATCCGAACGGAGCAGGCCAGAGAGGTCGAAGCGTTCTCCCGTCGTCAGCAGGTGAAACTCGTTCCATACGGCGAGGCCATGCGACGCCGCTGGATGACCGACTGGAAGAACGTCGTCATCGACACACCATCCTTCACAGGCCTGCGGACGGTCGACGACGTCACCATCGCCGACCTCGTTCCCTACATCGACTGGACACCGTTTTTCATGGCATGGGAACTGCGGGGACGATATCCCGCGATTCTCGACGACGGGGTGGTCGGCCGCGAGGCCCGGTCGCTCCACGCCGACGCCGTCTCACTGCTGGCGAGAATCAGCCGTGACGGACTCTTGCGGCCGAGGGGCGTTTATGGACTATTCCCCGCCGCAGCGGATGGTGATGACATCGTTCTTTACGCCGATGACTTGCGGAGTCGCGAGCGTGGCCGGATTCACACGCTCCGTCAGCAGTGGGAGCGGAAAGGGCAGGAGACATTCCTCGCGCTCGCCGACTTCGTGGCACCCGTGGAGAGTGGTCGGCGGGATTACGTCGGGGCATTCGCAGTCACGGCCGGCCACGGATGCGACGTCCTCTGCCGGGATTTCGACGCGGCGCATGATGACTACCAGTCGATCTTGGCGAAAGCCATCGCCGACCGATTGGCGGAAGCCTTCGCGGAATATCTGCACAAACGGGTCCGCATGGAATGGGGCTATGGCCATCAGGAAGACCTCTCCGAGGACGACCTGATCGACGAAAAATACCGAGGAATCAGGCCGGCTCCCGGATATCCCGCCTGTCCTGACCATCATGAAAAGATCGCCTTATTCGAACTGCTCGAGGCAGGGACACGTGCTGGAATGACTCTCACGGAAAGCTGTGCGATGCTTCCCGCTGCAAGCGTGGCCGGGCTGTATTTTGCCCATCCTCAAAGTCGGTACTTCGCCGTGGACCGCATCACCCGCGAACAGGCAGAGGCCTACGCGGCCCGTAAAGGCCTCCCACTTGGCGAAATCGAGCGCTGGATCGCCCCAAATCTCGGGTATGAGCCTGCCCGGACGTGAGTGTCGAAGCGGTCGCACGGCGCTCCAGTGCCGGGCCGCCGACCACCGACACACTTGGCCGATAGAAGAAATCGGTCAGGGAAATCCCACCATGCCTCGTCCGCGGCGACGTGTGATCCTGGATACGACCGGTCCGACCGGATCGGCAGTCGGTACCGCCACACCGTTGTTGATCGAAGGGTTTCTCGCGTCGATCCGCCACGAACGAGGACTCTCTCAAAACACGATCGAGGCCTACGGTCGTGATCTGTCACGGTTCCGCGAGTGGCTGGCTGGAAGACCGGCAGCCGGATGTTCCACGAGCGATCTTGGCGATTATCTCAGCTGGCTTCACTCGAGAGGCCTGGCTCGATCGAGCATCGGTCGCCAGGTGGCGACCCTTCGGGGATTTTTTCGCCATCTGCAACTCCAGGGTCATGTCAAGGAGAGCCCAGCGGAGATGCTCCAGCCCGCGCGACCGGAAGAAGCGATTCCAGGAACCCTGACCGTGCATCAGGTGGATCGGCTGCTGTCAGCACCTCATTCCAGGACGTCCACCGGAATCCGTGACCGCGCGCTCCTCGAACTGCTCTATGCGACCGGCTGCCGAGCGAGCGAAGTGTCGGGACTCAGACTGACGTCCATGCACCTGGGCGAGGGCTTCTGTCGCTGCACGGGGAAGGGCGGGAGGGAGCGGGTCGTGCCCCTCGGAAAACGCGCGATCGATGCCGTTTCCTCATGGATCGACGGCCCGCGTTCAACGCTTGCCAGTCGATGTCGCGAAAATACCGACTGGGTGCTCCTGTCACCTCGAGGCAATCGGCTTTCGCGAAAACGGATCTGGGAGATCGTGCAGCACCATGTGGCAGTCGCCGGATTGCCAGCATCGGTCCACCCTCACACGCTGCGGCACAGCTTTGCGACTCACCTGGTGGCCGGAGGAGTCGACCTTCGACACGTCCAGGAGATGCTCGGACACGCGATCATCTCCACGACCCAGCGATACACTCATGTCGACGCCGCGCGGCTTCGCGCGGTACACGGCCAATTTCATCCACGCGGGTGATTCAGGCACACTCCCCGCGCAGCCTGACCCACGTACCTATTTTTTGGTCGGCGTGAATTTTATTTTCTTGACGAGCTCGACCATCTCTCCGCCTTGCTGGCGACCCGATACTGCAGTGATGGCTTTGACGACGAAGTCGTACCGCAACGTCGGATCACAGTCCAATTCGACCTCCGTCTTGTCCGCGAGAGAGTTTGGACCAGTCTCGTTCCCGACGAGTTCGATCAATCGATTGCGAAGGTCGTCGAAGTCCCGAAGCGGCGACCCGTTCATTGAGATGCCTCCAAGCCCGCCGGACTCATCCGCCGCGAGCCGTACGCGTACCGGCGGCACCTGCTGATCATCAGGGGCCGCGGCAGCGGCTGACGAGAGAGGCATTCGGATGTCGAAATCTCCTTCGGCATCGACGACCTTCAGCGACATGATGAAGAACGCCAACAACTGAAACACGATGTCGATCATCGGAGTCATATTGATGTCGATC
>JBJTBB010000462.1:0-5480 GCA_046091125.1 Planctomycetaceae bacterium | reverse complement strand
CCGTGCCGTCGCAGCCCTACGTTGTGTCTCTGGAAGGGACTTCGGAAACGACGTCAACGCCTGGCGAGCCTGGGCTGTCAAGGAGCCGGCGGCACGCGAAGCCGAGCCGGTGACGCTCGCGGAACGCCTGCGGAAGGTTTTTTGATTGAACCGTTCATCATCCAGCGACATGTCTCACTTTTCTCCATCGCGTGCATCGTCGGCAGGTGATCGCCGTCCGACCCTTTGGCAGAGCGGTTCTTCCGATGCACCCCGTGCCATCTCGCTGCGCTCCAGGCGGTCGCAAGGATTCCTGTACGTCTGGATCTCACTGATCGTTACGAGCGCCATCCTTCCACCTGACACACTGGCCGCTGAGCGGCCCACGTCGAAGCAGAAGGGGTTCTTCTCCCGCGTCTTCAGCCCCACAGATGCGGAGGATGAGCGGGATGCACGCGGACGCATGAACGCCCCGCCGGGTCCTCCGGTCAAACTCAACCAGGGCAGACCCTCCCGCAGTCTGCCGATCACCCATGAACCGGGAGAATTCCCAGGACTGACGGCCAACCGTGCCAATGGTAGGCCCGTCACGCCGGAGACGGCGGAAGAAATCCTGAGCACGGCCGTTGCCGCGGCAGAGATCGTGCGAGGCATCGTGCTCGAATCGATCTGGCCGACGACCGTCGCGGACCACTCGACGATCCAAGTGACCCCTCCCGCCCAGACGAACCCCACCAGGGGCCATGCCCAGGACAGCCCGCCCCGGGTGCCTTTTTCCCATCTCGGCACCGCGCCACCACCTCCCGAGAACGCGCGATTCGCGTCTCTTCGACGCGGGATTTCACGCACGCTCGCCACCTATCTCCGCAGGCAGCTCAACACCCGTGATCACACCTCATGGGAAATCATGCACGCGTTCCTCGCCTTCGGGCTCCCGGCGAGGGTGCACCTGGCCGGGCCGGCGGGCGAACCGGTCAGTTCCATCGGCTGGCTGAACATGGGAGGACGATGCCGCGGCCAGTCGCTGCTCGAGGTCCATGACGGCGCGCTCATGGCCATCCGAGGATACGGCGTTCAGGGCCATTCGTCGCAGTATCTTGCGATGCTCGCGCAATGCAGGGTGTCTCCACGGTCCCCGATCGTCATCGACTCGCATGAGTTCACCGTCAAAGACCTGATCGAGAGCGAGAAACTCGCCTGCCAACCGAAGACCGAGCTCACATTCGCCCTGATCGCGATGGCGCATTACCTGCCCACCGATGCCACCTGGACCGCACGGGACTCCAGTGTCTGGACGCTCGAGCGGCTCGTCGAGGAGGAACTTGGCCAACCCGTCAATGGCGCTCCCTGCGGAGGAACACACCGCCTCTTCGGACTCTCGTACGCCTGCCAGCGACGACGACAGGCCGTCGGAAAACTCGGTGGCGCCTACGTCCGCGCCGATGAATTGGTGCGAAATCATCAGGTTCTGACGCTGACGAGGCTTCAGAATCGTGATGGATCCTTGAGCACCGAGTGGTTCAAGCGACCGGCCGACAGGGAGGATGACATCGAGCGGAAGGTCCAGACGACTGGGCATATGCTCGAATGGATCGTCGCCTCGATCGATCAGGAATCGCTCTATCACGAGCGGGTGACGCGGTGTGTAGAGTTCCTCACGCGGACGCTCGCCAGTGATCCCGGCCATGACTGGAAGATCGGACCGATGAGCCACGCCCTCCATGCCCTTTCCATCTATCAGGAGCGGATGTGGGGAACCGTCATGCCGGGCGGCGTGGCCCAATTTGGCGGCAGTATGAAGACCTCCGTGGAGCGCCCCGCCGAGTCGATCGCCCGTCGGCCCAAACAGGCCGCTCCCCGGGAGAGTCCAGGCGGGGCGACCCGCACCATCCGCTGAGGCTCCGAGCCGGCCGGACCCTGAGACGCGGGCCGCGAGCGCTCTTGCTTGATGATGCGGGTACCATCGCCGTAGTCTTGAGTACGGCAGGAGCGATGGAATGAGTCTGATCGAAGCGACCGGCCAATTCGATCGAATGCTCGACGCGGGCTGTCGCCTATTCGAGTCGAGTTCGGCGGATGCCATTTTGTTGCTCGTGGAGCAGCCGCTCGATTGGCAGCGCATTCGCGAGGCCGCCGGCAACGCCACCGTGCTCGTGGCGGCCGATGACGCGGCCCACCTGGAGTCGGCCGACGAGCACGACCTGGCGGAGGCCGTGCTCGACATCGCGGAATTGCCCGTCCACGAACGGCTCGCCCAGGCATTGCTGGAATGCGTCGCGGCCGAACTGATCACCCCCGAGGCAGAGGTCGTCGCGATCTACAGCGGCTTCGAAGTAGGTTTGGTCGACTCCGTCAGCATCGTGAGGCTGGAGGAGCATCTCGGCCAGCTCACAAGCCGCGACCTGCGAAACCTCGAGACGAAAGTGCCCCTGGAAACTCTCAAGATCGTGGTCGATCTCGCCGTCGAGATCGGTCGAGAGGGCCGGGAGGGCAAGCCCGTCGGCACGCTGTTCGTCGTGGGCGACACGCGCAAGGTCCTTCAATCCAGCCACGCGGTGGGGTTCGACCCGGTCAAAGGATACCGTCGCAGCGAGCGACGCCTTACCGATCCGCGGGTCCGCGAGGGCATCAAGGAGATTGCCCAGCTCGATGGAGCCTTCGTCGTCAACGCCGACGGAACCGTCGAGGCCGCCGCTCGCTACATCGATGCGTCAGCCGAGAGCGTGTCGGTCGCGAAGGGACTCGGCGCGAGGCACTGGGCAGCGGCGGCCGTGACCCGCCGCACCCGTAGCGTGGCCGTCGCGGTCAGCGAGACCAATGGCACGGTGAGAATCTTTCAAAACGGTGAGGCTGTCCTGCGCATCGAGCCCTTTCGGCGGGCGATGAAGTGGAAGGACTTCGAGTACGAGCCTCCCAGTGGCGACTGATCCTGCCAAGCCACGTTCTGGTACGAGGCGATCCCGCACGCCGTCCTCGGGCGGCCAGATGACCCGCTCGCTGTTCGCGACCGATTCACTGGATGATCGGCAAGCGACGTCGAAGCAGGTCGGAGACGACCGCCGGGCGGACGACGTCCCAGAGCTTCAGGGACGGACCGTATGGGTCATCGATACGCTCTCTCGCATCTATCAGCTCTTTCACGCACTCCCGGAGATGACGAGTCCTCATGGAGAACCCGTCTCGGCAGTGTTCGGATTCGCGAGGGACCTGCTCGACATCCGCCAGAAACGCGCGCCCGACTACCTGTTGTGCGCCCTCGACGCACCCGGTCCGACCTTTCGGCACGAGTCATCACCCTCCTACAAGGCCACACGGGCGGAGATGCCCGCCGATCTCGTCCCGCAGATCGGACTGGTCCGAAGAATGCTCGGACTTTTCGGGATCCCGCTGCTCGAGGTTCCTGGCGTCGAGGCTGACGACGTCCTCGCCACGGTTGCGTCCTCGGCCGTAGCCGCCGGAGCCGACTGCGTGCTGGCGACGTCCGACAAGGATGCACGGCAGCTCCTAGGCGAACATGTGCGGCTGCTCAACCTGAGGACGGGACTTTTTTTCGGAAGCGCCGAACTCGAGGCCGAGTGGGGCATTCGTCCGGACCAGGTCGTCGACTTTCTGTCATTGGTCGGTGACGCGGTCGACAACGTGCCGGGCGTGCCCCTCATCGGTCCGAAGATCGCCTCGGAACTGTTGCGACGCTTCGGAACACTCGACGAGGTGCTCACACACGCTGACGATGCCCCTGGAAAAAAGCGGGCGGAAAACCTTCGTCTCCACGCCGAAGTCGCGCGAGCCTCGCGTGAACTGATTCGATTGCATCATGACCTGCCGATCGACATTCCCTGGAGGGACGCAGGCCGGTGCGAGCCCCATCAAGCCGATCTGGTCGCTTTCTTTCGCGAGTTGGGGTTTCGCGGTCTCACCGAAAGGGCGCTCGCTCTGCAGGCCCATTCACCACTGGAACGTGTGAAGGCTCCGGCCGCAGCGGATCCACGGACGCCAACGGTGTCGGATGAGTCTGTCCCGATCGCCTCGGACGTTGAGCTCGCGGGCATGGCGAGCAGGCTGAAGGACCGAGGCCGACTGGTGATCGCCGTGGCGAGACCCGTGACCCCACCGCCGGACGGCGAGTCCGGCCGACAGGCCGCTCGGTGCCATACTCCACCGGAGGGGATTGCGCTTCTCGACGCAGCGACGGCCGAACCGCCCTCGACCGGCGATGGCGGCATTTCCTTCGTGCGTACGGACACGCTCTGCGGTCCTTCCGGAGAGGATCTGCGGCGAGTGCTCGCCTCCCCGAAGACCGAGATCGTCGGCCATGACCTCAAGGCCCAGATCGTCGCGCTGGCCTCCGTCGGCATCGAACTCGACGGCGGCGGATTCGACACGCTCGTCGCCGATTACCTCCTCGAGTCGGGTGACCGCGACCACTCCCTGGCCACCATCGCCCGACGCCTCTTCCCGGACGCCATTGGCGGCGACGGACGTGTGCCCGAACTGGATCGTCCTCGATCCGCGGCGGATGCGGCCGCAGCCGTGAGGGCCGCGGCTCGGGTGGCAGGACCGCTCGCAGAATCCCTCGAACATGCCGGCCTGGGGCCACTGTTTCGCGATCTCGAGATGCCGCTTTTGCATTTGCTCTCGGAGATGGAACGAGAGGGCATCGGGATCGACATCCCTCTCCTCGAGCGACTGTCCGCGCGCTACGCCGAACGCCTCGCGATGCTCGAGAAGGACATCCATTCTCTCGCCGGGCGTCCATTCACGATCGCCTCGCCGCTGCAACTGCGCAAGATCCTCTTCGACGACCTTGCGCTTCCAGTCGTCAAGAGAACCAAGACGGGCCCGAGCACCGACGTGGAAGTTCTGGAGGACCTCGCCACGCTGCATCCGCTGCCAGCCAAACTGATCGAGCATCGACAGTATGCCAAGCTCAAGAGCACCTACGTGGATGCCCTTCCGCGGTTGGTCAACCCAGCGACTGGACGGATCCATACGTCGTTCAATCAAACCGTCACCGCGACGGGGCGTCTGTCCTCGAGTGACCCGAATCTCCAGAACATTCCTATACGGAGCCGTGAGGGCCGCGACATCCGTGCGGCCTTCGTGGCGCGCCCAGGGTGGAGGTTTGTCTCGGCCGACTATTCCCAGATCGAATTGCGGGTCCTCGCCCACCTTTCGGGCGATCCGACGATGCGAGAGGCCTTCGCCGCGGGTCGCGACATCCACACCACGACCGCGATGGCCGTGTTCGGCCTCCCGGCTGAATCCATCGATTCCGACAGGAGGCGGGTCGCCAAAGCGGTGAACTTCGGCATTCTCTACGGCCAGAGTGGGTTCGGTCTGGCAAAAGCGCTTTCCATCACACCACTCGAGGCGAACGCATTTCGCTCGGCCTACTTCCAGGCTTTCGCCGGAGCGGCTGCATTCATGGACGACTGTCTTGATCGATGCCGTGTCGACGGCTTCGTGACCACGCTTCTCGGTCGACGACGACGCATCGAGGG
>JBJTBB010000461.1:0-5329 GCA_046091125.1 Planctomycetaceae bacterium | reverse complement strand
CCAACGGGCAGCCGCTCGTCGTTCGGGCCGCGATGAAGCCGATCAGCACGCTCCGCAAGCCGCTCGATTCGATCAATCTGCAAACCAAGCAGCCGGAGGCGGCTGCCTACGAACGCAGCGACGTCTGTGCGGTAAGCGCCGCCAGCGTGATCGTCGAGAATGTCGTCGCCTTCGAGGTGGCATCGAGCCTCGTTGAAAAATTTGGTGGCGACAGCCTCGAGGAAATGCAGTCCCGCTGGCGCCTGTACCACGAATTGGCTGCCGGTCGATAGGTCCCAGAGACCTCAGGGAGGCGGGGAAGGAGCCCCGTGAAGTGATGCAGACCGGATTCGTGCCACATGCGGCGGCCCGTGTCCGGTTGGTGCGGTGTCTGTTCGTCGCCGCCTGTCTCGTTCCGTCGATCGGGCTCGGTGCCTGGGGATTGCACCTGCGGGGTTCCTCGCATCGTGAGGCCGTTCTCCGGAAGGCTTCGGAGGCCATGGGGCTTCGGGTCACGGCCGAGGCCATGGACCATCTCCGGCCGGGCGTGCTGCGACTTCGTGGTGTCAGGATCGATTCGGCGGCGATCTCGCTCGAGTCACTGATGATCGAGCGGGCCGATCACGAGATTCGTGTGTCCGTGCCTCGCTGGAGTGGGTCCGTCGAGTCGTTTCGATCGGCAGTGGGGTTTCTCCGAAATTGGCTCAACGATCCCCTCAGGTGCCCGTTCGACTGGGTCATCGATATCGGCGACATCGTCATCACACCCTCGGGGATGGCATCAACCGGGGAACCGTCGGATGGTGCGTGGAGCATGGACGGGGCACGGGTCGAGTGTGTCGCCGGCGACGACACACGGGCGGTGCGGATTCGCCGCGAACCGTTCGACGGGGATGAGGTTCGGTTCAGGCTGAGTATCCCCGATCCCGGTGCGGATTCGGTTGGGGATGGGCCCGCGTGCTCGGTCGACGTCGATATCGATCGACCCGTACCGCTGGAATGGCTCTGTGCCGCCATGGGGTGGCCGGAACTTCCGAAGGGGGAAGGCCGTCCGGGGCTCTTCAGCGGACATGTTCGTGTCACCCTCGATGGGTCGGAAAGGGCCTCGATTTCCTCGGGTGAGGGAGCGTTCACGATCGATGGATTCGAAACGTCCTGCCTCGCACCGATCCTGGGATCACACGCGGTTCTGCAGGGCCGATTGAGGCTTGACGTGGAAACCGTGGGTGTCGTCGGCGGGGTGGTCGATCATGCGTCCGCATCGGTGCGAGTCGATCCCGGACATATTTCCCGAAGCCTTCTCGAGCAATGGGTACAGCATCTGGGTTGTCAGCGGGGCGACGCGTTTCCGGTGGTAGTCTCGCGGGTGAGCGATCCGGCAATCACCAGACCCACGGGCATTTCGACCGGAGGGAACGGGCCGCTTGTCGCCTTCGATCGGCTGGTGTTTCGGCTCCTCGTGAAAGACGAATCGCTCCGGTTCTTCCCCGAGGGTACGCAGGCCATCATGATCGCGCCGGACGGCCGGAACATCCTCGCTGCGCCGCCGGCGGCGGTGTCGCTCGAGCGGGTGGCCTGGGCCTTTGCCGATCCTTCGGCCAGCGCCGTGCCGCTGAGTCCTGTCACTCGATGGTTGTTTCCTTCGTCGGAGGGGGGCAAACGGGAGCTTGCCAAGCCTTCTGGTCGAAATTGACCTGTTTTTGACGTCGCCGCCACCGGCTTCTGACGCACGACCGCTGGCGAAACGGTCGAAAAAGGTCACAGTAATGGAGCTCTGGAATCGGGTGGCTTCCAAAGTGACGTTGACGTTCTTGTCAGGTTGCGATGGGTCTTCCATCGGTGATTCGGGTGGGCGTGGGTTGGTTGGATAGACGGTCCGCTTCAGAGCGGAAGACTCCTCACGAGAGCACGAAAAAAGGGGCCAGTCACATGTATGAGTCATCCCTTCTTCCACCCGTTCGGTCCGCGGAGGGGGCGTCACGTTCGGCGGCCGGCGCGAACGACCGCGTTCGCGACGAGCTTGGTGGTCAGGCCGTCGCGTCACAACTCGGCCCCGTGGGGATTGGTGTCGAGGAGGAGTTCGCGTCCGGAACGTTTCCCGAGGACGACGCGATGCCGACCCCTCGTGCTGACATGAGTGAAGAGGCCGCGGAGGCGCAACCCTCGAGGCTCGTCATCGACTGGCCGGTCGCCATCTGGATCGGTGGAATCCACCTGCTCGCGCTCGCAGCGCCATTCTTCTTCACGTGGTCGGGCTTCGCCATCTGCATGTTGCTCTATTGGGTGACCGGCGGGCTGGGTGTCTGTCTTGGCTACCACAGACTTCTGACCCACGGGAGCTTCCAGACGACCCCGTTGGTTCGGTTTGTGTTCGCATTCCTCGGCGGGGTGTCCGGTGAGGGTTCGGCTCTCGTCTGGGTGTCGAATCATCGAAAGCACCATGCGTTCAGCGATCAACCGGGTGATCCGCATTCGCCGAGGGATGGTGGCTGGTGGGCTCACATGCTCTGGCTGTTTCCTCTTCACACTGCCGACGAGGTTGCAGCCCGGGCGAATCGCTGGGCGCCCGATCTCGTGAAGGATCGGGGAATCGTTTTCCTGCACAGCACCTTCCTGCTATGGCACTTTCTCATCGGCGGTGCGCTGCTCGCATCCGGTTGGATGCTCTATGACCGATTCACGGGCATCTCGTGGTTGATCTGGGGTTTGGCAGTGCGGATGGTGATCGTCTTCCACGTGACGTGGCTCGTGAATTCGGCGACGCACATGTGGGGGTATCGCAATTACGAAACCACCGACGATTCCAAGAACCTGTGGTGGGTCGGCCTTCTGGCTTTTGGAGAGGGGTGGCACAACAACCATCACGCGTACCAACGAATGGCTCGGCACGGTCACCGATGGTGGGAGGTGGATACCACGTATTGGGTCATCCTCTGTCTCGAGCGTGTGGGGCTCAGTTGGAACGTCGTTCACGACGTGGGGGGGCGTCGGGCCGAAGCCTCAAAACGGCCGGTCGAACGCACCTGAGCGACGGGGGCGGAAACGAGCCTGTGATGGTGGGCCAGGAGCAGCCACCAACCGTGAATCCTTGCATTCCGGCCAGAATTCTCTAAACTTCTGACTTGGAAAAAGGTGTGATTAAAGCTGGGTGTTGCGGTCTCGTGATTGGCGACGCCTGATTCGAAGACGCGTCCGGTCCCATGGTGCCGGCGCAGCCCATTTGGAACACAGGCAATGCCATTGACGAAGGACCGGAAGCAGGATTTGATCGGAACGTTCAAGCGGGCGAAGGAGGATACCGGATCAGCCGAGGTGCAAATCGCCCTCCTGTCCGGACGAATCCAGCAGTTGACGGGCCATTTCAAGAAACATTCGAAGGACTTCGCCAGCCGGCGGGGTCTCTTGATGATGGTGAGCCGGCGGCGGAGGCTCCTGGATTACCTCAAGCGGGTGGCGCCCAATCGCTATCTCGATGTGATCCAGCGTCTCGATATCCGGAAATAGCCGACGCTCGCTCGTGCGAGTGTTTTCCCGTCGCTGTTCTGGATGTCCGTCGGAGACGGCGAATCCTCAGGCGACGGGATCTCGTCGATTGGGCTCACCAAGCGGATAGGAAGCGGTGCGAAAGCCGCCCGCGGTGGGCTGAGTAAAAAGAAATCGCGCCGGTTTGATCGATGGAATCTTGAGATCGGTGCCGTGAGGCGAGTTCGGAGCGGGAGCGACCCGTCCAATAAACGATTCGGATGATCGCTCTCCGTTTGATCGTGGAAGCAGCAAGTGATTTGAGAGTCGTAACCTTTGGGATCGCGAGCCACATCGGCGACGCTGATCCCGCTACACATGCAGGAGTTTGAGACGTGGAGAAAAGCCAGAAGATTCGGGTCGAGAGAACGATTGGGGCGGGCGTGCTGAGCATGGAGACCGGCCTGCTCGCGAAGCAGAGCGCCGGGTGCGTGTTGGTCGGCTACGGTGACACGACGGCGCTGGTCGCGGTGGCCACGGGAGCCCCGCGGGCCGGAATCGACTTCTTCCCACTGACGTGCGACTACCGGGAGCGATCGGCCGCGGCCGGGAAGTTTCCGGGCGGGTTCCTGAAACGGGAAGGCCGTCCCACGATGAAGGAGACGCTGACGAGCCGACTCATGGATCGGCCGATTCGTCCGCTCTTTCCGGAGGGATTTCACGACGAGGTTCAGATTCAGGCGTCGGTATTGTCGAGCGACAGGCAAAACGACGCAGACGTACTGGCGATGAACGGCGCCTCTGCGGCGCTGTGTGGGTCGCCGCTGCCATTCCTCGGCCCCTTGGGCAGTGTGCGGCTCGCGCAGATCGACGGCGTTTTCGTGCCGTTTCCGACCCAGGATCAGCTCGAGGAGAGCGATCTCGATCTCGTGGTTTCGGGTAGCGAGAAGGCGGTGCTGATGATCGAGGGCTTCGCCCGCGAGATGCCCGAGGCT
The DNA here is from genome assembly GCA_046091125.1 of Planctomycetaceae bacterium. Taxonomy (GTDB): domain Bacteria; phylum Planctomycetota; class Planctomycetia; order Pirellulales; family UBA1268; genus UBA4655. The sequence continues at coordinate 893 of JBJTBB010000461.1, read as the reverse complement.
CGCATGCTCGAGGCCATCGAAGAGTGCCATCGCATCATCCGTGAAATCTGCCGGATGCAACTCGAGCTGCAACGCTTGGGTGGCAAGGCGAAGCTGGAGTACGACATCCCGGATCGATCCGCGCTCGTCAATCGGATGCAGTCCGCATTCCTGGCCGATCTCAAGGCCGCGAAGGCGGTCGGAGGCAAGCAGGACCGAGCCCAGGCGGTCGCCGCTGTGAAGCAGCGTGCCAAGGCGGAGATCATCCCTGATCCGGCCGCCCAGGGGGGGGTGTCGGAGCAGGATTTCTCCCACGTCTGGCATGGTCTCGAGGAAAAGGCGGTTCGGGAGCTCATTTTGGAGGGTCGTCGGCCAGATGGTCGCGATTCTCGGTCGCTGCGGTCGATCAGTTGTGCAGTGGATCTTCTTCCCCGCGTGCACGGATCGGCTCTTTTTCAGCGTGGTGAAACGCAGGCGCTCGGCACCCTCGCGCTCGGAACTGGGATGGACGAGCGGCGAGTCGACGGCCTCATCGACGAGTATTCGAAGAAATTCATGCTCGACTACTACTTCCCCTCGTTTTCGGTGGGAGAGGTCAGGCCCATTCGTGGTCCTGGTCGTCGAGAGATCGGCCACGGGGCGCTCGCTGAGCGCAGCGTGAAGCCGGTGCTGCCCGATCCGGATGATTTCCCGTATACGATCCGGGTGATATCCGACATCCTCGAGTCCAACGGCTCGAGTTCGATGGCCAGCGTCTGCGGGGCCACGTTGGGGCTGATGGCCGCCGGCGTGCCGATCACGAGCCCAGTGGCAGGAATCTCCGTGGGTCTCGTCAAGCAGTCCGAGGATCGGTGGACGCTGCTGACCGACATCATCGGCGACGAGGACCACTACGGCGACATGGACTTCAAGAT